>JANXER010000001.1:0-13488 GCA_025057955.1 Candidatus Methanomethylicaceae archaeon
AGCAGCTGGAAGAATTTCCATAAATGCTGCTAAGAAGTATGCCATTATAATTATGGTTCTAGGCCTTATTTTTTCAGCTTTATTATCAATTGGTGCTATTTTAATAGCAATTAGCGCCCTCCTAGTGTCTATACTATATAATTTCAAGGGGAAAAGAATGGGATTATTGGGAAATATTATGGTGGCATATTGTGTAGCTATACCATTTTTCTTCGGAGGAATAGCAGTATCCAATGCTATAAATGAAAAGATATTAGCATTCTTCATATTAGCGCTATTGGCCACTACAGGAAGAGAAATAATAAAGGGAATTGCTGATATAGAAGGAGATGAAAGAAAGGGCATTAGAACATTGGCCTTGAAATATGGAAGAAGAAGGGCCTCAATTATAGCTGTATTATTTTACATAATTGCTATAGCTATAACACCAATACCACTTATTATTAGAGTGGTTGGAATATGGTATTTGGTATTAATAATTATTGTGAATATTGGATTGATATATTCCTCAGTGAGGATTTTGAGAAAACAAGATAAAGAAACAGCCATGGAAGTTAAGAAGGAGAGTCTATTTTGGATGTTATTAGCTCTCTTAGCCTTCTTAATGGATGGAATATCAATTTAAAAGTAATTACTTTTTAAGGCTTAAAAATTTTTAATTTTACATGCTTAAGAAATTATTAAAACGAAATATTTATATTAAATATTCATAAAGTATTTTAAAGGTGGTGATATTATGGAGCTTCGTTTCTCTGAAGAATACGGAAGAATGATGCACTTCATAGATAATAAGTTCATTGAGGCAGAAGCTGATAAATGGTATCCAGTATACGATCCAGGTCTTGGAAAGGAAATAGCTAAAGTTCCATCACTTTCAGTGGATGATGTTAGAAAAGCAATAGATTCAGCTGCAAGTGCCTTTGAAAAATGGTCTAATGTGCCCATATTCGATCGTTTGCAATATTTAGTTAGATTGAAAATCTTAATAGAGCAAAGATTTGAAGAGTTGGCGAAAATATTAGCACAAAATGTAGGAAAAACAATAAGGGAGGGACGAGCTGAAGTTAGAAGGGCTCTTGAAGCTGTAGATGCTGCATTGGGAGCACCACATTTATTCATGAGTGCAAGAAAAGTAATGAACTTAGCGAAAGTTGAGCCAGAAATAGATATGGAAATGATTAGAGAGCCGCTTGGAGTTTTTGCAATAATTTCACCTTTCAACTTCCCAGTAATGATTCCAATGTGGGTAATTCCATGGGCTCTCACACTAGGAGATACCATAGTCATAAAGCCAAGCTCTTTAGATCCCATACCAATAACGCTTTTAATGAATCTTTTCATGGAGGCGGGCTATCCTCCCGGAGTGATAAATTTAGTTAATGGAACTGGATCAGCTTCAGAGGAATTATTAAAACATCCTGAAATTCAAGGAGTCTATTTTGTTGGTTCAACTCCTGTGGGCGAAAAGATATATTCTGTTTCTTGTTCTCATGGAAAAAGAGCAATATGCCAATGTGGTGCTAAGAATCCCGTAGTTATAATGCCAGATGCTGCCCTTGAGTCCACTGTTGAAAATGTAATTAGTGGATTCTTCGATATGTGCGGTCAGCGTTGTCTTGCACCAGGAGTATTAATAACTGTTGGAGAGGCCTATGATAAGTTCATTAATCCAATTTTGGAGAGGGTTAGAAAAATAAGAGTGGGATATCAACTGCTTGAAACTACAAACATGGGACCAATGGTGGCAGCAAAGGAACGGGATAGAGTGGCTGGAATGATTCAGAAAGCGGTGGATGATGGTGCTAAGCTATTAATTGATGGTAGAGAGGTAAAGGTTGAAGAGAAGTATAAAGGAGGATTCTATCTTGGTCCAACAGTACTTGATGAAGTTGAGCCAGGAATGGAGATAGAGCAAGAGGAAATATTCGGTCCAGTAATGCCAATAGTAAGAGTTTCAAACTTTGATGAAGCTATAGAAGTAGCAAACAATCGTCAATATGGAAATACTGGCACAATATATACCAGTAGTGGTAAATGGTTCAGAGAATTTGCTAAAAGAGTAAAGGCAGGTAATATAGCTGCAAATATGGCCGTGGCTCAACCTCAACAATACTTCCCATTCCCTGCAAGGAAAAAGAGCCATTATGGAACTTTGACTGGACAAGTGGCAGTAGTGGACTTTCTCACAGATATGAAAGTTATAATGCAAAGATGGTGGTAATTTTTTCTTTTTTCTATTTAGAGGTTTTAATATGAAAATAGATGAAGGAATTTTCTGGGTGGGGGCAATAGACTGGGACATTAGGGACTTTCATGGATATTTAACAAGAAGGGGTACAACATATAATGCTTATCTTATAAAGGATGAAAAGAAAGTCCTCATAGATACAGTCAAATATAACTTCTATGAGGAGCTCATTAAGAAAATAAATGAAATTACTAATGTTGAGGAGCTTGATTATATTATAATAAATCATGTAGAAGTAGATCACTCAGGTTCGCTTTCTCGTATAATAGAAAGAGCAAAGAGAGCAAAGATAATAGCATCGAAGAGGGGCGAAGAGGGATTAAGAAAATATTATGGTGAAAATCTCAATATTGAAGTAGTTAAAACTGGGGATCAATTGAATATTGGAAAGAGAACTTTAACATTCATAGAGGCACCTATGTTGCATTGGCCAGATAGCATGTTCACCTATACAGATGGAATTTTAATGCCAAATGATGCATTTGGACAGCATCTTGCAAGTTCTGGAAGATATGATGATGAAGTTGATGAAGAAGTGCTTATGGAAGAGGCCGCAAAGTATTATGCAAATATACTTATGCCTCTCTCTGATTTAATAATAAGAAAGCTTCAGGAATTGGAAAAAATAAATCTTCCAATAAAGATTATTGCTCCAAGTCATGGAGTAATATGGCGTTCAAATCCTTCAAAGATTATAAATGCTTATAAGAAATGGAGCGAAGGAATGGTAAAGGAGAAGTTGATATTAGTTTATGATACTATGTGGAGAAGCACTGAAATTATGGCAAGAAAAATAGCTGAGGGTGCTATAAGTCAAGGAATTGAAGTGAAGGTATTTAAATTGAGAGCTTCTGATGCTACTGATATAGTTACAGAGATATTAGATGCTGGAGCAGTTGTTGTGGGATCTCCAACAATAAACAATTCCATGTTCCCCACGGTTAGCGCATTCATGAATTACATAGTTGGACTTAAGCCCAAGAGGAAGATTTGGGCATTCTTTGGCTCATATGGATGGGGAGGAGGAGCTGTAGCTCAAATGATGGAAGTGGCAAAAAGAGGAGGATTTCACATTTATGAAAACCTTGAGGTGAAATATGCTCCAACGGATGAGGAGCTTAGAAGATGCTTTGATTTAGGTAAAAGAATAGCGCAAGAAATTAAATCTATAAAAGCCTAAAGAATTTTTCCTAATTATATTTTGATGGGGCTGCCCGGATTTGAACCGGGGTCACGAGGGCCCAAGCCTCGCAGTCTAGACCAAGCTAGCCTACAGCCCCATTTTTGAATTATTTTTCATCCTTTAAATATTTTGAGCGCCGGGAGGGGGATTTGAACCCCCGAGCCCATAATGGGCACAGGCTTAGCAAGCCTGCCCCCTACCAGACTAGGGTATCCCGGCTTTATCTCAAATGATTATTCAATTTTATTTGAATTTAACGGTGCGGCAGCCCCCCTGAGGTGGATGGCCCACATTCTTTGAGACTCTAGAGCAATCAACTCCATCCCGTTATCCCACGAACAACGTCGTCCGAGCTTAGGGCCGCTCCCTCCCGGGCCTAACCCGGTTCGCTCGGCATGCGAGGATCCCATCCCTACGGATGGGCTTACTCGCTCCGACGTCCCCGTGGGGCGAGACTTCCACATTGATTGCCCTAGAGCTCAAAGTGTGAAGCCATCGCCCTCAGGAGTTGCTGGTCCTACCATGACGACCGTTTGTAGTTACAGAGGAGGCCGAGCCCTCCAACCCTCCCTGCCGCACCAATATAAGATATCGTAAGGTGACTAATAAAAGTTAATTCCAAGCATCATAAGCACTTGACAAGCTCTACAAACCTCTTTGCTTGATGGAGAGGAACATTTAATGCAATATTTTATCTCACCTATGCGATCCTCTAATAATTGGCTAAGTTTATCTGCTGCTCTAACCATTGCAAATTTCGTCCCTGGATGTCTATTTTCTATTTGATTTAGTAAATCTCTTACTTCATCTCTTAGAGAGGCGCGAACGTAGGGACACTCTCTCTCATATAATGGAAATCCCATCAAGTGAGCATAAATGGCAATCTCTTTTTCAGGAATATATCGCAATGGCTTAACCCTAGGAACAAATCCCTCTCTATGCCTTGGAGGCTTTGTCCCCAATCGCATTAGCCTAGATACATCTCCACGCATTAAATTTATGAAAACGGTTTGAGCTTCATCATCTAAATTATGTCCAGTAGCAACCTTTGTTGCTCCAAGCTTTATAGCTGCACTATTTAATAATCTTCTTCTTAAAATTCCGCAAAACGTACAACCTAATAAGTCAATCCCTTTCGATAGAGCTAAATTATATAGCTCCTCAAGAGAATAACCATAGAATTCCTTAAAGGTGAATATATAGTGTTTTATTCCAAGTTTTTCCGTTATGCTTTTAGATATAGATATTCCTTCCTCTCTATATCCACTTACACCTTCATCTATTGTAACTGCAAATATTTCGTATTTACATTTAGAAAGAATGTAAAGAAGAGTAAGACTATCCTTACCTCCAGAGAGAGCAATCATTATTCTATCATTAGGTTCAAATAATCTCTCCCTTCTTATGGTTTTAAAGACTGTCTTCTCAATACTTCTAGTGAAACATCTTTTACATAAAATCTCTCCAGAATGTCTTCTTAAATAAAAGCCCTCTCTTCCACATTTACAATACAAACATTTTCACCTCAACCAAATCTAAACGATGGAAATGCTACAAAGCTCATTGAGATATTTAATAATAAAACCATTAAGCAATACCATCTTAAGATTTTATAGATAGATTGTCCATTTTTAAATAAATATTTTAATATTACATTAGCTAACTTATCTCCATCTAGAGCGGGAATTGGCATTATATTTATTAAGCCAACGCTTAGGGAGAGCATGTAAATCCAATTTAAGGAATTGAATAAGTAAAATGGTATGAAATTGGGAATAAGAGAATACTTTGGTGCATAATATGGATAAATATATATTCCAATATATGAGAGGTTTGAAGTAGGGGATTTACCTAATATTATAGTTAGAGATTCCAATCTTCCTCCTCTTAAAATGCTTAATTCTGCCATGCTTCCTGGACTTAATGATTTCAAGATATTTTCGAGATCTTGAGCATTATAAACTCTATGATTATTTATTCCAATTATAACATCCCAAGTATTCAAAATACCTTCAGCAGGAGAATTAGGCACAATTCCAGTTATTAAAATTCCAGAGGATTGAGTTTCATATAGAGGGGAGATTATGAAAGATCCATTCATTAATAGAAATAGAGCGAAAAGAGCAATCATTATATTTGCCATTGATCCTGCAGCATATACTCTAGCTTGAGAGAGTTTTCTAGAATTATTAAGACTCTCCTCATCTGGTTCAACAAAAGCTCCAGGAATTATTGCTAAAAGTATTAATCCAGTGCTCTTTATCTTTATATTCTCAGCCCTAGCAGCTACACCATGAGAGAACTCATGAGATATTAGAATTATTACTATGGATATAGAGAAGAAGAGAAGAGTATTAAGCGTTGGAGTTAATGTTATCCCAGGTATTAATAATGAGACTGGATGAGCTTCTTCAACGCTAAAGATTAGAAAATATAAATTTCTAGTTAAAGTATAAGTGATATAAATGGATCCACCTATGCATACAGCTATACCAATATTCCATAGAATCTTCCATATTGGTCTAAATTTATCTCCACTGCGCTCTATGAAGGCATTGAACCTAGTAGTTCTCCAAATAAGATAAAATGGATGCACTTCTATGCTCTTTGGAAGTATTGGTCTTGCCATAATCATAAATGACCAAAATGCCAGCATTATTAATAGTAAATTCATCCATTCTGTCAAGGAACTCCCCCTAAACAATAATTATTAGTTTTTAAGATAATATTTTGTGGTTGAAATGTTTAAAGTGGCTTTTATAACTGTCGGAAGTATGGATGAAGGAAGAAAAATTGCTAAGAAGCTTGTGGAAGAAAAATTAGCAGCTTGTGTGAATATAATAAATGGACTGGAATCTATATTCCTTTGGAAAGGTAAAATAGAAGAAGCAAGAGAAGTACTTTTAATAGTAAAGACGAAAGCTGATAAAATTGAAAGTTTAGTTAAGAGAGTAAGAGAATTGCATAGCTATGAGGTTCCAGAAATAATATGGTTTGATTTAGAAGGAGGATTGAAGAGTTATTTAGATTGGATTGAGGAAAGCTTAAAATAGAGAAGCTTAAAATAGGTGCTGAAATTGGCAAAGAAAATTTCACCAGTTTATGAGGAAAAGGATGTAATTTATGATAAGGGAAGATGGGAGTTATTAAGAAAATTAAGAGAGAAAGCAATTGATATTATGAAAATATTAGCAAAGAGCTCCATTGAGTCAATAGTTCATGGAAGCATAGCTAGAGGAGATGTAAATGAAAGAAGTGATATAGATGTTTTCATACCCTATGTAATTCCTTCATATATGATAGAAAATGCCTTAAGTGACTTTAAATTCTATAAAAGAGAAATAACTCAAGCCACACCCAATCATGTAATTAAAGCCATAATTCATCTTGATGAAAAAACGAGGGTGACTTTTCCATTGATTCCATTGAGAGATAAAGAGAGGGAGTTCTATAAATTTGGAGGGGAAATTGGACTAAGGGAGCTTGAGGAGGGAAAAAGAGTTCCAGGGGTGGATAAGAGGCTTATGGTAATATTGCCCACTAGTTATGGTCATCATGAGTTTTCAGCCCTATATAATACTATAGAAGCTTCTAGAATTGTAGGAGTAAGCATTGAACTTATAATGGAACGAATAAGAGTACTTACAAGAAGGGATGAAATTGGAAGAACTGGAGTATATTTTAAAGCTGAACTAAATGAAAATGAAAATTTTGAGGCAAAGCTTAAGGAAAGGATAGAAAATGATCCAAACTTGAGGAGGTTGTTGCTTAAGCGTGGAATCGAGCTTGCATATTGATTTTCATGGAGGATTGCCAAAAGGATGTGAAATATGCTTAAGAGGGGCAAAATTAGTACTCTTTATAACAGGTATATGCCATAAGAATTGCTATTATTGTCCATTGAGTGAGAAGAAGAAAGGAAGAGATGTAATTTATGCAAATGAAGTATTAATTGAAAAAGATTTAGAGATTTTACTTGAAGGAAGAGCTATAGATGCTGAAGGAACGGGAATTACAGGTGGAGATCCTCTATTAAGATTAAGAAGAACTTTAAGATATATTAAAATGCTCAAGGAATTCTTTGGAAGTGAACATCATATACATTTGTATACTAATGGAATTTACGCAAGCTCAGAGGCAATATTTAATCTTAAAAGGGCTGGATTGGATGAAATAAGATTTCACATAATGGATAAAATAAAGGGGCTTGAGATAGCAAAAGAGGCTGGATTGAATGTAGGTGTAGAAGTACCAGCTATACCTGGAGAGGAGGAGAGATTAAAAAAATTAGCCATCTGTTTGGAGAGAATGGGCATGGATTTTCTTAATATAAATCAATTGGAATTTGCTCCAATGAATTTTCTTCAATTTAAAGAGAGGGGATTTGAGCTCGAGGGAAATAATGTGGTTAAAGGAAGTGAGGAATTAGCTCTTAAGATTATAAAGTGGGCTGAGGAGGAAGGGCTTGAATTAAAAGTACATTATTGTTCTAGCTTAAAGAAAGATCAACTTCAATATAAAATGAGGATGATGAGAAGAAGAAAAAATATTATTAGACCTTATGAGGAAGCTCTTGAGGATGGACTTATAGGGAAGTTCTTAGTGGAAGTTGAAGAACCTTATTCCATAAGAAGAAAATTAATTAAAACTCTGAAGCTAAAGCCAAATATGATTGGAGTTTCCATGTATGAAAAAGGTTTGGAAATCCCTCGAAGTATACTAAGTGAAATAAATAAAATTTTGCCCAAGGCAAAAGTAAAATATGTTAAGGAACTTCCTACAGCAATAAGGGAGAGAATTGAGGAATCTTAAAATCGCAATAGAGCTGCAATTCCACCTAAGTTTAATAATTGAATGCCTTTTTCATGTTCCGAACCTATGAAATAAATCTTTCCACCATATTTTTCTACGTTCTTACACATCTCCTCAAGAATAAGACGTTGCTCTGGATTTGCTGATTTGAAAATTTTCTCTGAGATGAGCAATGACATAACTGCTCCTTTTTCAATAGCCTTTTTCACATCATCAAGTCCATAGGCTACCATGGATGGCTTCTTCGCTAAGCGAAGGAGCAATTCATCAATTAGCTTTGAATCTCTTATGATTAGTGATTCTTTAAAAATCTTAGAAAGTGCACCTCTCTTAATTATTTCTCTAACACCAGATGGACCTACTGAAGAAGCATCTTCCAATACAACATCCAATACAACATTCATATTCTTCAAGAGAGAATAAAGATCATTTTTTGTAAAGCCAGGTCCACCTATAATAATTTTAGCTTTTTCTCTCTCCGCTAGCCTAATGACTTCCTTAGCTACATTTGAAAGATAGCTCAATCTCTCAGAAGATCTTTTACCTTCATCTAAATATTTGCCAGGAAGATTTGAGCTTGTACTGAGCATATGAAGTATGGAGTTTCCCTTGATTAAGAAAATTTCAGCCTCTTCCTCATCTATAGTAACAATTATGGCATTTTGTCTCTCCTTTTTCTCTGCAAGAGAGAGCCTTTCCTCATGAAATGAAAGCCATTCTCTCTTAATAATTCTTATTATATCTCCTATTTTTATTGAGAAAGTATGATATTGTCCCTTCGAATAAACTTCCTCTGGGCAAGATAAAATCTTTCCTCTAACTCTTAAGTTTTCAGTGAAACTTTGAAAGTGAAGATCTTCAACTTCTATGCATAAGTAAATTCTTCTTCTTCCACATCTTTCCTCACTTCCATCTCTTCTGGAAACTCTTAATTCTCTTGTTGTATATCCACACAATTGATCGCCTATATCTATTAAGTTATAGAGATGCCAAAGATCTTCAGTATCCTCTACTTCAAGCTCTATTGTTTTATTTTTCAAGTCTTTCTCTAAAATGTGCATTATCTTAATTTAAAAATGAGGCATTGAAAAACTTTATTCGAAAAACTTTATTCATTAAGCTTTCGATTATGAAGATATGGAGATAAGAGAGGCAAAATTGGAAGATCTTGAGGATATTTATAGAATAGAAATAAGTTCTTTTGAAGATCCATATCCCTATGGACTTTTGAAGGCCTTTCTATATCATCCTGGGGCTTATTTAGTAGTATTAAAAGATAATAGAATCATAGGATATTCCATAGGTATTATAAGGTTTGGAAATTTGGGGCATATAGTTTCCATAGCTGTGGATAAAGATTATAGAAGAAAAGGGGTTGGAAGTAAATTATTGGATGAAACTATAAGGCGTTTAGTAAATATGGGAGCTAAAATGATAAGAATTGAAGTAAGAGAAAGCAATATTGCTGCTAAGAATTTATATAAAAAATTTGGCTTTATAGAAAAGGAAAAAATTGAAAGATATTATCCCAATGGTGAAGCTGCAATAGTTATGTTTCTTGACGCGGTAAAATATCTTCAAAGGTAAATATGGATATAGATTGTGGCTTTTTAGCAATATTTCCAATTCTAGCGCCTATTAAAATGGATATGCCCTTATTACATGATACATCCAGCAATCTTTGAGTTATTACTCCATCAAAAATAACTCCATATATTTTTTCATTAGTATTTTGAAGGAAATCTGCTAAATCTCTTACTGCCACTCTATGCTTCACTTCCCAATTCTCATCCAATAGCTCTGCCTCCAAGCTCCCTTGAAGGCTCTCTATTATGGATTTCACTTTATTATAATCTATGCCAATTGGAAGGGGCTTAGTTTCAATGGGTTTAATTTCTTTTGGAGTTTCAACGCGTGTAATCTCTTGACGCTTCTCAGAAAGGGAAACAAATTGAAATTGCTCCACAGGAACTTTATTATGAAGTGCCTTTGCAATTTCCTTAGCTGTAAGCTCTTCTACTTCCTTACCAGGAGGGGCTCTAGCAATATAGTCTATATCAGCAATCTGAAGCAACTCCCTTAATACAAGTTCTCCTCCTCTATCTCCATCCACAAAAGCTATTATCGTCTTTTTCTTACTTAGCTCCTTTATGGTCTCTGGTACTGATGTACCTTCCATGCCTATTACATTTTTATAGCCATGCCTAAGCAAATTTATAACATCAGCACGCCCTTCAGTTACAATTATTGTATCAGATTTATCTACATCTGGTCCAGCTGGCAGTCCCTCTGGCCCATATTTAATTATTTCATGAACTCTAACAGATTTTAGAATTTCTTCAGAGAGTTCCTTTATCTCAAAGGCACTCTCAGTTTCCCAATGTAATAGTATTTCTTTGGCACGTTCTATTATTTTTCTCCTCTTCTCCTCTCTTATATCTTCTATTTTCTTCACATAAACCTTAGCAGAGCAAGGACCCACTTTATCTATGGTCTCTATGGCAGCAGCAATTATTGCTGTTTCAACTCTATCCATACTTGAAGGCATTATTATTTCTCCAAATGATTTTCCTGATCTTGATTCAAGCTCAACTTGAATTCTACCAATTCTTCCACTTTTTTGAAGCTCTCTTAAGTCCATTTCCTCTCCTAATAATCCCTCTGTTTGACCAAATATAGCCCCAATTACATCCGGTTTATCCACTATACCATCTATTTCAATGTTTGCATATATCACATACTTAGCTGTTGTTGGAGTTCCTCCCATATTCTCACCCATAAAGTAATCTTAATAGTAGTATTATTTTGTCAGAAATTTTAAATAGAAAAACTTACCTATTTTAATTGCTGTAATAATAATTTTGCTTCCTTTTTAGTTTCGAAATACTCTCTTACTGGGGCGAGCATTTTTATCAATTCCTCAGCCACAAAGTTCTTCAAATCAAGTGGATGAAGCTCTCCCTTTGAGTATAAGGAGAGAAGTTCACTTGTAGACTCTATAGTTAAATCTCCTCCATACTTCATTGGACGGTTTATAATTGCTTCTCTACCATCATATAGAATTATCCATCTAGCAATATCAATCACTGGATTTCCATCAATTTCCTTAGGAGGACAATATGCCCTTGATATTTTCTCTTTTATAACTTCTGGTGAATCATGTATGAATATACAAGTCTCTGGCTTGGATTTACTCATTTTACATTCTACAATTTTATCATCTGAATCCATTCTTCCCCCTCCTTGAAGGCCTGAGAGAAGTGGAGTGTGAATTGCTATTGGCTTTTTATAGCCATATCTCTCTGCAACTTCTCTTGCTAATACATGAGCTTTTCTTTGATCCATTCCTCCAAGACATATGTCTAAGTCCAAGAAAAATATATCCTCCACTTGCATGCATGGATATATGAGCTTTGAGAAGTCCATGATGCTTTCCTCTTCCTTTCTGCCCATTATAGTTACTGCTCTTTTAACTCTGGATAGAGAGAGGCTCTTGGCAATCTTCAAAACTCCTTCCCAATATTCCTTCTCATCCACAAGCTCCTCAGCCTTAACAAACTTTAGCTTAGATACCTCCACACCTAATGCTCTTAGACAATGCTCAATGTATTCTGCACAAGTATTTATTAGTGAAATATTTCCACCAAACTTATCATTAATCCATGCATGCCATGTTGCCTCTAGGAAAGTCATATCCACTTCAGCGTTCATGAGATCCTTCAGCTTATTAACCCAAATAATCCATCCAATATGAAATAATCCTGAGGGCTCAACACCTATATACCCTCTTGGAGAGGGATTGCTCTCTAATAATTGCTTAAGATCATCTACGGTAATAACTTCTTCAGTATTTCTAACTATTAACTCAACCTTTGATGTTACATCCATTTTTATCACCCATAGGACGAGCCGTCGTGTCTCCCGATGCTAACACTCGCTTTCATTGAAGGATATTTCATCCTACTCAGCGAGCTCTCTCTCATCGGGATCTCTCCGACGGCTCGCCCATTGTTTTTTAAAATAGCTATTATTTAAGCTGTAGGGCTGTTGCGGGTGTGGGTTAAGCCGTGCTCATCGTTGAGCTGCGCTCGACTTGCTTGGCCCCTTCAACCCGCATTATCGCCCTACAGCTCAATATTATTAAATAAAAATATAAAATAAAAATTTTTGATTCATCATTTTCTTTTATGATTCATACTTCATATATATAATTCACACTCAAAGGTGCCAACTGGATGTGTAAGTCCAAAATTTATGAGAACTTTTGGAGAAATCTCCCCCACATAACCAATAGCCTTTCCTTCTAATATTATCCTAGCGGCTCGACCTTCAATGAACGGCATATCACCATATGGCTCGAAGTAAACCCTTTTAGAAAGAGCTTTAAATAGTGCTACTACTACAGCTTGTATATCCTCATAGCTAATCTTATAATCAGTTATAGCTGCAGCAATATGCATTGAAGTTTTAGCTAAGCCATCTTCCACATAAACAACATCACCACATTCAAAAATTCTCTGAGGATAGGATTGATGTGTATTACGGCTTAGGAAATAAAGTAACTTTGGGATTAAACAATCCCTCAATACAGCATACTCTGAGGATATGGGATTTATAACTTCAACCAAATTCCTCTTTTTCATAATAGGTTTATCCTCTAATATAGATCTACTGCTTAGTATGTATGTTATTATTTCTTGAAAACCCATTCCCACCATTATATCTCTAATCCTAGATTTGATTTTACTACCTCTCATTGGCTTCCCTATTGTATTAACCTTCGGAATTTCTGGAGGAATGTTGTTTAATCCTATTGCCATGGCAATTTCTTCAATAAGATCAATTTCATGAAGGATATCCACTCTATAGGGGGGAGAAATAACTTCAAATCCATTAGAAACCTCATGTCCCATTTTTCTTAAGAGCGAAGTAATTTCCTCAGAGCTGAGGTTCAAGCCGAGCTTTTCCTTAACTGTATTTGGATTAAGCTTAGTTCTAATGAATTCCAATTTTGGAGTCTTTGAGGTTCTATCCTCATATATAACTTCAAAGAATTGAAGGCTGCCTCCTCTTTCCATTAAAGAAGTAACTACAATATTCAAGCAATCATTTATAATATTTTCATCAATTCCAGTCACATCAATTATTAAATTTTTCGTAGATTCAGTTACTTTAGTGTCCTCACTATTTATTATTGGCGGCATGGAGAGAACCATTCCTCTAGAATCATGAAGAAGTGGGAATC
>JANXER010000001.1:13498-113026 GCA_025057955.1 Candidatus Methanomethylicaceae archaeon
CAATTATCCAAGCATATTCCATGCCCTTTGGTGTATGCTTCAAAATCTCATAACCATTCATAGGTTTAGATGAACCTAATGGAACAAAATTAATCTCATTGGGATGAGAGGCCCTATAATATAGGGGCGGTGAGATTTTATCCAAATCATATATTCCTATAGAGCCCTTCTTTCTATTTGAACAGTAAGTGCTATGAAGCTTTTCTTGAAGTTGCATCATTTGTATAATGGCTTCCTCATTAAGTTCAATTCCTCTAATTGCAGCTGCCACTATATAGGGTCTAACGTATTTCACACTATTATCAACAAAGAGTTTCATGGGTTTAAGTTCTGAAAATCTGGGCCTCCATTCAATATAACCATGATAGATTCTAATTCCTCTAGCAATTCCTTCACAACTAAATAAGTCGGGCCTATCTGAAGTAACTTCTAAAGAAATCTTTCCATCAATTATGGCTTCTAGTTCACACTTCAAAAGCGATAGCGTCTCAATTATTTCATCATCTTTTAAGTTCATTCCAATCATTTTCTTAAGATCATTTAAATCAATAGTTATCTTTGGCAAACCCAATCCACCCCCATTCTCTTAATCTTCCTAAATCATAAGTATGAAGCTCACGTATATCATCAATCCCCAGCTTTATCATTGCCAATCTATCTATTCCAAATGCCCAAGCAATTACTGGAAATTCAATGCCAAGTGGCTTAATTACCTCTGGTCTGAAAAGTCCTGCACCCAGACATTCTATCCAACCAAGCTTTGGATGTTTAACATAGGCCTCTATGCTTGGTTCAGTAAATGGAAAATAGCTTGGTTTAAACTTTATTTCCTTAAAACCCAATTGATCTGCAAATTCCTTCAATATTCCAAGAAGATGTTTAATATTTATTCCATAATCCCCTATTATTCCATCTAACTGACAAAACTCCACCATATGTTTTGAATCTATTACATCTGGTCTGAATACTTTAGATAAACAAAATGCCTTAATTGGTGGAGTTTTATGATTATGTAGATATCTAACAGAAACTGCTGTGGTTTGACTTCTTAATATTGGTCGACTAGCTATTTCTCTGCTCCAATTATACCTCCATCCTCTTGAGCCAGTAGATCCACCATTTTCATGAGCTTCCTTTACTTTTATTATTAATTCCTCAGGAGCATCTATATTGGGCATAACCCCTTTAACTTGAAAGTTATCATGTATGGTTCTCGCTGGATGATCTTGAGCTTGAAAAAGTACATCAAAATTCCAAAATTCGCTTTCAACATATGGACCTGACATCTCCTCAAAGCCCATGTAAAATAGCAGCTCCTTTACTTCCTCTAAAAATTCTAAATAGGGATGTTTCTTTCCAATGAAAATCTCTGGGGGGGAGGCAGTAACATCATAAGGTGCTAGAGATATCTCCTTCCATTTTCCACTTTTTATAATCTCAGCTGTAAGAGCTCTAATCCCTACTTCCAATGGAGTTACATCCCTTATGAGTTCTAATATTATAATCTTTCCACTTCTTTTATGAATCAATCCTCTTCTCTCGAGCTCTTGAATAATTTTAAGATCTTCCTCTGTCAAATTCAATCCTTCAGCCACTTTCCTCAAAACAATATCAGAATTGAAAGAAATTTTCTTCTTCAATACAATTTTTTTCCTCTCTATTGTAAAAACTCCACTTTGTCTGCCCCAGCCTAATGCTGCTGCCAACTCCTTATCATTTAAAAACTTTTTAACTTCCTCAATCGATAGCTCTCCACCAGAGGTCTCCAATAGTTTATAAACTCTTGTTTCAGGGAGGCCCTCATTAAGGCATTTCCTACCTTCATCAGTGAGCTCATACCATTCCCTTAAGATTTCCTCCACTGAAACATAATTTTTATCCCTCAGAAGAAGGGAAAGAGAGAATATTGAGGATAAGGGCTCATTCATATCCTTGGCTAGAGTTTCTGCATCTGCTCTTCCACCAAGCTTTTTAAGGGAATTTATAAGGCGAAGCTCTGATTGACTTAATACCATATGAATCACCTTTTGATTAAATTCCCCTCTTCATCTATTTCTCTATTTCTAATTCTAGTGGAAGAAATTGGATTTCCATTTTCTGCTAGCACATAATCAATCACATATATCTTCATATCTTTTATTCCAAGGTTCCTTCTAATTTTATTAGCTTCTTCAGCCCTTGGAAGAGTTTCCTTGGATACAACTATGGCTTCAATTGAAGGATCATCTATTATTGGACCATAATAATCTTCTAAAATTATTATTTTAGCTCTCTCAATTAATCCCATCTCCTTGAGAAAGCCTCTAAGATGAGAAATTCTCTGCTCTAAGTTCATATCATGAGGTTTATTCATTCTTTTAAGAAAATCATCAGAGGTTACTCCAATAATGACAAAATCTCCCTTTTCAAAAGCTGTTAAAATAAGCTTCTTATGACCTTTATGAAGGTGATCAAATGTTCCTCCTATAGCAACAATCCTATGCATAATCACTCTTTCTTTATAGTAACTGAATATATACCCATTATGTAGGATAGACCTGAACATTTTTTACATGGGCCGAGTTCTTTGAATATATAATCCCCTTCCATGAATTGTCTCTCTTCCTTATAATCGCAATTCTTACAACCTATTATTGTTAGAACTCTCTCTATGGGAATCTGAGGTTGTTTATATCCAAAGAAAAATATTGCCCAAGATGCAAGCAAGAGCGCCAAACCTCCAAACATAATTATTTGACTATATGAATGATTAATAACAGTGGCAATTAAAAATAGTATAAATGCTCCCATTGTTAAAATCATGGAAATAATGGATATTTTTGATCTTCTATTTGCTTCCATAATCTCACCTATATAATCTCATTTATTGAGCAATTCCAATGGTATTACCAATTCCAGCCACTATAACAACATCTCCCTCCTTGGTTCTTTCAACTATTGCTTTTTTCAATCTATCCAAAAGCAAATTTGCTGCCTCAAATATCTCCTTCTTCATGGTTGTAAGAGCTTCTTCTAAGTCCATTTTACATATCATTGCATCCAATGGTATTTTATACTTTGTAGCTACTTCTTCAATTTTATATTTCTCTGGTCCAGGATCGCCTATGGCTGCACCCACACCTTCTACAATTTCACCTGTGGCTTCGCCCTCAAGCTTAGAAGCTGCATCTATCATGAATATTCTTGCCACTTTTCCCTCCAATTCCTCTATGAGCTTCTTTATAGCCTCCCCTGGCTTTCCAACAAATCCTCCAGGGCCCTCTGCCTTTATTACATAGACCCTTCTATTCTCTATATTAAGTTCAGAGCAGACTATATCCTCAGCTATTACTCTTTTTGGAAGACCAAACATTAGCTTAGAGGCCACTAGTGGTCCAAAGCCATCTCCAATGGGCTTTCCAGAGGAAAATGTCTTTTGAGCCTTATAATAAGCATCAGCAATTTTCATTATAAGTGGAAGTTGCATATCCAATTGAACGAAAATCATAAGGCTTTTGGTTTTCTTTCCAAGCAATAGAAAATGTCTAACCACTTTAAATATGAAGTTTAAGGCCATGGCAGCTTCTAATACATCCTCTACATTTGCAGCTTCAACCCTTCCAGCCTTTGGTGCAACTTGAGAGACAAAAGCCTTAATTCTATCCCTTCTATTGTTCAATATATGTTCTAACCTCATGAGAACTCCAAATGGATCCCTGTCCACAGGTTCTATTGCAAAGAAATCCAACATGGAATTCACCTTTGATTTAATATCAGAGCCCTCCACAGCGAATTTTTGTATATTCGCTAGGGCTTCCTCTTTGCTTTTTTCTGCAAGCATTTGAAGCTTCATTGTAGCTCTTTCAGCATTTCTTTGATAGTTCCATATTTGAATTCTTTGATTGAATAAAAGTATTATCGAGAAGAAGATAGCTAACCAAATTATATTTATTAATGTTGATGTTATATCATCACCAAATAATCCTGTGAGCATAACAATCCATTTTTTGAAAAAGTTAAATATATTTGTTTTTATGGGATGGCCGCCAGCTTCTGCGGCTTCCCAGGCCCTCTCGGAGCCCAGTACCACCGCAGACGTTTGGCGGTTTAACTTCCGTGTTCGATATGGGAACGGGTGGAACCCGCCAACTATGGCCGGCGTGCCAAGAATATTTAAAAAAAATGAATTTTTTAAAGTTTACTGTTCCATAACAATCATGGTCATAGTAGAGCGCACTTTATCGAGTTGTCTTATTTTCTTAGTTACACATTCCCTCAATTTCTCCAAAGTATCTGCCTCAAGAATAGCCACAAGATCGTATACTCCATAGACCATATACGCTTGCTTAACCTCTGAAATCTTTTTAATATTTTCAAGTACTTCCTTGTCGGAGCCAGCTTCTACATTGATTAAAACGAATGCAAGAGGCATAATCTATCCCATATAATCTTTGGGAAATCAATTATTTAAATGGTGGGGCTGGAGGGACTTGAACCCCCGACATGCGGGTTTCCCCGTAGCTCCAGAAGCACATCATCCCTTATGGTCATAGCCAAGATAAACCTCTGGAGCCCTTAACGAGGCGAGGATTGTCCCTCACCTTGCCGTCATACCGTGCTAGACCACAGCCCCACCAATATAAGAAATAAAGAAATATTACTTATAATTTTTACGAAAAATTTGGCTTCCTAACAAATGACTTCTAAGGTAAAATATAATTCCAATAATCCCAATTAAAATGCAGAATAAGCATATCTCTAAAATTAAGGAAGAATTGTAAACTGGATTTTATTTCAATTGAATAGAGGGGTATGATATCTTCATAGAGAGTAGACATAAAGTAACGTCCCAAAAATGCCCGCAACTATAAAGGACTTAAGAGCTTGATTGAAACATCGAGCACAAATTGTCCTTAAGGAGAAACATTAGGTAACCTAGGGTCAAATCAATAATTGCAACAAAAACGTATGCAAATATGCAAGGGATAGTTTAATCCCAGAAGAATAATTAGGTTCTAGATCGATGATGATGCTTGCTAAAATAAATGTTGGAGCATTGAGGTATTTTCCAAAAAGCAAACTTAATCCTAGGCCAGGACTTAAGAGAGTAAAGGGTATAATCTATAACTTAATAATTTACCATGTTATAATATTCCCCCTTTATTCCTCCTTTATATACTTAGTTATACTAAATATATACTTAGGCTAAGTATATACTAAGGATCTACTCTATGGGGTGATGTAAAATCAAAGTTTTCAGGCCGAATCCACAAATGAAGTCGCTATATTTTACATATCTGGCATTGGTAGTTATTCCACTTTTCATAGTAGGTTTTGGAATAATTTCATATTCAATTCTAATAGGCGAGCGGACTATTGCTATGATATTTGTAATATTATACATTCTTCCCCTCACAATTATAACAATATTCATAAGCTATTGGATTCCAAAGTTCTATGAGTCCATAAAATATCAATTGACAGAAACTGAGGTTAGAGTGGAAAGAGGAGTTTGGTGGAAGATGCGCCATGCTGTTCCTTATTCTAGGATAATGAGCTTGGATACAATTCAAGGACCAATATCAAGGCGCTTTGGAATTGGAACTGTGGACATATATACTGCAGGTTATACGGGAAGAGCTGGTGGAGGAGGAGGCTTTAGCACAAGAAGAGCTGAGGCATCCATAATGCATATATCAAATTTCTTAGAGTTAAGAGAGGAGATTTTAAATATTGTTAAGGAAAGAGCGTTATTTAGTTTTTCAAGCACTCCATTAGATATTATTGCTCAGCAAATATTGGAGGAATTGAGGGGAATTCGGAAATTATTGAGCTCTTAATTATTTTTCTATGATAAAATATCATGATTCATCATAAAATTAAGTATAATAGGAAATTCTGGAATGTAATAGCTAATTTTCCAAACTATAAGCAAATAGAAAAGGAGCTACTAAAACATTGGTTTAAAACAGAAAGACTCTTTCAAAATCTTATAAGCTAAACCCTGGAATATGCTATGATTAAATTATTAGAAATCCTTGAGTATAAAGTAATTTTATGGAGCCCCAGGCGGGCTTTGAACCCGCGACCCCCGCCTTACCAAGGCGATGCTCCACCAGGCTGAGCTACTGGGGCTTGAAATTTTTATTTGCTTAAGAATTTAATTAATTTTTCCTAATTCCTGGAATACCATGTGCAAAAAATAATGGGCAGTCATCATCTATATTTGGATGTAACTTAGTCAATTATCTACATCCATTTGTTAAAAATGCTCTTCAGAGAAGCTATTTGTTAAAAAACATTTATAATCCTCGAGGTTTTAAATCCCAAAATATTGGGAGGATAAATTTAAGCCAAAAAAAATTAAGCCCTCCCCAATATGGCTTTTAAGTCCTCATCTGGTTTTCCTATCAGTCTAATGTTATATTTTTCTGCAAGTAGTTTAAGTATATTTGGTGTTAAGAAGGCTGGAAGGCTTGGTCCTATTATTATGTTTTTTATTCCTAGGTATAATAGAGATAGCAATATAGCAATGGCCTTTTGCTCAAACCATGATATTACCAAGGATAATGGAAGCTCATTGACTCCAATTTTTAGAATACTTGATAGAGCTTGAGCCACTTTTATTGCAGAATAAGCATCATTACACTGTCCAATATCCAATAATCGCGGAATTCCATCAATTTCACCCAATTCCTTATCAAAGAATCTGAATTTACCACATGCCAATGTAAGTATTAAAGTATCTTTTGGTGTTTTCTCCACAAATTCATTATAGTAATTTCTAATGGGCTTGGCACCATCACATCCACCCACAAGAAATATATGCCTTATCTTGCCTTCACTTAAGGCTTTTATGATTTTATCACCAATTGATAATATGGCATTTCTAGCGAATCCAACATTTATAATCCTTCCAGGCACATCCTCAATAAAGCCGGGCAATTCAAGCGCCCTCTTTATCAAAGGTGAAAAATCTCCATTAGTTATATGAGTGATCCCAGGAGCACCCACAGGACCAGTAGTAAATATCTTATTACTATAGCTCTCAAGGGGAGGCATTAGACAGTTCGTAGTAATAAGTATAGATCCTGGAAAACTATCGAATTCCCTCCTCTGATTTTGCCAAGCTGTTCCATAGTGACCATATAGATGGGGATAGGATTTAAGCTTTGGATATCCATGTGCAGGAAGCATTTCACCATGTGTATAAACATATATCCCCATATTCTGTGTTTGTTTCAATAGTTCCTCTAAATCCTTCAAGTCGTGGCCAGATACTAGAATGGCCTTACCTTTCTTTGCACCTAAATTAACTTTAGTTGGCAAAGGATGACCATAGGATTCTGTATTAGCAGCATCTAAAATTTCCATTGTTCTTAAATTGATTTCACCACATTTTAAATTCAAATTGAGTAAATCATCTACGCTCAAGCCATCGTTTATAGGCACGGTTAAAGCATAATCAATGAACCTAAATATCTCATAATCCTTTTTGCCTAGGCGATAAGCATGATAAGCATAAGCACTAATCCCCTTTAATCCCAAGGTTAGTAAATATTGTAAAGTGAATTTATCTGTAATAGATCTTGGATAGCTTTCTTCAAAGAACTCAAATGCTTGTTTAACTATTTCATTTTTTTCAACTTTCAAATCCGCTGGACCTTGATATTTAATGCCAGCATTCTTAATTTTTTCCTTCAGTTTATCGCGTCTACTGATGGCTTCTAATATATAGTTTGAAATTCTCTTGGGATCAAAATTAACATTAGTTAAAGTGGAGAATAAAGCCTTACATATGAAAAAGTCATTGGATTCATCATATATACCACGCTTGCTTGCATCCAATATCACTTGAGCTAAGCCCCTCAAAGAGTAAATTAATAAATCTTGAAGCGCAGAAACCTCGGGATTTTTACCACATACTCCCATAGTAGTACAGCCTTGTCCCTTAGCGGTTTGTTCGCACTGAAGACAGAACATTTTAATTTTTTCCATGATAGAATTAATAATATTTAGAATACTTATTATTAATCCCTTGTATATTAGGGGCTTGATTTGAAATAATCAGCCACAAGCCTTCTTATTCCCCTTCGACATATTTCACTAAAAGTTGCCTCTGAAATTCCAAGCTCATTTGCAAGCTCCTTGGATTTAATCTTTCTAGGATAATCAAAATATCCCATTTTAAAGGCCAACCATAGAATTTTTTCTTGACTCTCTGTAAGTATGGTCTTTTTATGCTCAAATTTGCTCAATCTTTTAATTTTTACTTTTAGTCCAAATTTTTCTAAATCTTCCATTATTGCTTTATAGGAATTGAAAGTTGGAACAATAAAATTATAAAGTATTATAGAATTAAGAAGACTCTTACCTGAAACTAGAAAGGCGCCATGTTTTATTATAGTCTTGCATATATCACAGCCCTCACTTTCAAACCAACTAATTTTATTCAAGCCATTCTCATCAAATGAAATTAAATGCTTAATAATTCCATCCTTAAATCCTCTCACATCCACTATTCTAGCAAAATTCAATCCTTTAGATTTAAGGCTATTAAGAATTTTACAGCTTAGGTTTTCCACTTCTATTGTCACTTCATAAGGTTCGCTCCAATTTTCCATAGTTCAGCCCATAAAAATATTTTAGAAATTAGTATTAAATTTCTTCCATAAGGAATTATTTCTCTTAGTATTTTCTTGACGGTAATTCCTCGAAAAATTTATTGCTTATAATTTTTCCACTGTATAGCCTGAGTGTTCATTTAATAATTATATTGAATGATTTTATCAATGGCTTTAATTATCTATATTTGGACGTGGCTGAGCTTTGAGTTATTGAAAAGACGATCTCTATCATTTTTAAGAGATGCAAAATGGGACTATGAGCGATTATGATTTGGTTTTATTTCATATAGAACAATCTCTTCAATTGAAGTATTTAATATATAAGAAGCTTGGCGATTATCCTAAAACTCACTCCATTATTAGATTGATTAAGGACATTATTAGAATATATAATGCTAAAAAGAAGAATTTCTAAATAAAAATCTCGAGGGGTTCTATTTACTTGAAGAAGCATATATTTCTTCGCGATATTTGCCAAGGGAATGATCAAGAAATAGCCTTTAGAATGTTGGATAAGGAGTTAATTGAGGTGTTCAAATGTCTGGAATCACTCTAATTGAGCTTGAGTATGCAAAAATTAGGAGGCTCTATTTGGATAATGCAATGGATTATTTGAAAAAAATTAAGGAAATTTGTAGAGCTTGATCCTGAGTGTAGAATTATTGTATTTGGAAGCTATGTTCGAGGTGAAATGAAAGCTGATAGTGATGTGGATGTACTCTTGATTACTAATAAAGCACATAATGCTTCTTATAGAGGAAAAATTATATGCAATAATTGCAAGAAATATAGGTTTAGTAACACCTTTTGAAATTCATATTATTTCCAGTGAAGAATATGAGAATTGGTACAGAAAATTTATAGATGCTCATCAGGAAATATGATGATTTCAATAGAAGATAAGCTTATATGAAATTTTTCATTTTAATAACAAAAATTTGTAGATTTACTGACTGAGGGGATGGGAAATGTATTCATCTAGAAATCAATTATTAACACTTTATGAATTTAAATCCCCTTACGATAGTTTAGTTAGAGCTGTAACTATAACTGTTGTAGTTGGGCTAATGATACTCTTCGCTTTAATTTCTTACATTGCACAAATTGAGGGAGAGGGATTTATAGTAATACCACTACTGGCTACTGTTTACTCATCAATAACAATTGTACCATATCTTTTCTCGCCTCGAGGATTTGCCCTCACAACAAGTGGCATTCTAATTAAGAGGGTTGTGAAGAGCATTTTAATACCTTATAGCGAGATCTCCAATGTTAAAAGAATATCATGGACCTGGAAGGGCGCAAGGCTTGGTGCAAGTGGAGGGCTCTTTGGTTTTTTCGGATTATTTCATATTCAGGGCTTGGGTAAAGTATGGATGTATGTAACTGATCGAAGTAAGATGATATATATTGAAGTAAAGCAGGGTAAGAAATATATTATAAGTCCAGATGCTCCACAAGCATTTCTAGAGAAGCTGAAATCCATGCTTCCAACATAAAATTATTTTTTGAAAATCATCTGATTTAAATTCAAAATATTTCAAAATTGACCCTTTCTTACCAATAAGGTATTATAGCCTATAACCATTTTTCAAGATTGTTGTTAATAGCATTGTACTACGTGTGTAGATAAAATATAAATTTTATGTTTATGAAATGGTTTTTCATGGAAAATTTCGAAATCATTATGATTCCTTAATTTCTCAATTTAAAAAACAACCATAAAATACTAGCGTAAATAATAACCTTAGCCTACTGCCTTATGATTTTTAATAATCATGTTAAACATTAATAACTCGCTCAAGTGAAGGGCAATTTAGACTGTCTGATTCTTTATATTCCCAAAGACTTCTTTAGCATAACACCTACAATTCCTTTGGAGAATTATGCCTTTATGTAGCCCTTTCCTTTTTCGAGTTTTAGTGTGAAGCTATGTTTTCCATTTTTGTCAAAATACTCTCTGTATTGAGTTTGACAGTTGGGACATGTATAAGCTTTTACGGTGAATATACCATACTTCCACGTTTTATTAGGGTTATCAACCTCCCTCTTACAGTTTGGGCATTTGACCATATAACTTCACATTTAGTTTTATTGTTATTTTGATTTAAAAAACTTGCCTTATGCGAGGCTTTAAGGGATTAGCTTACTCCTTTAGCTTCATTTCTATTGTTTTTATTGCTTCTTTTAGGCGTGAGCTTAAGCGTTATGAAATACTCAGCCGATTTCTCTAACGTCAAGCCTCAAAAAGCTTGCTGCGCCTTATTCTAGCCAAAAGCATAGACATGGCCTTATTACGCTGATCCAGAGTTAGCTCTCAACACTTCCTTTCAGAATCATCATAGCCATCCTTATAGCGTTTAAGATAGCACTTCCTAAGGATAGAACAATGTTACTGGTAACATAGCCCTCAAAGGTCAAATAATCTTAGAAGATTGGGAAGGGTAGAAAAGTTCTCAACCATCTGGCTTTTCACGTATAAATTACATGCTGAAGAAATTCCCTAAGCATATTAATTGTTATATCACTTATGCCTAAGCCATGTTTCTCAAGGAATATTGCGAATATTTTTAGACACGATTGTCTTTTTTCAGTTATTCCTCTCAATCTCACTGAAATCTTCAATTAAAGCTTTAGTCCTTCCAACGCCAACCCCTACCCTTATATTCGACTAAGCCATAAGCCTCTAAAGCTTCAAACTACCTATCAATAGCCTTAATAGATCCGCATTAGATGGGCTGATGTTTAAGTGTACTAAAGTCTCCTCTCGCATATAGGTCTCCCTCGCATATAGGAGCCGCTCTTCTCAGAGGCTCTATAAGGTCTTAATCGCCTTACACCCTCAAGGAAGGCTGAGTCCTGTAACGCTTAAGCTCTCCAAATTTTTAGCCAACCTCTTCAAAAGTCTGCTCTCCTAGCGAAGCTTTTTTCAACTCAGCGCTGCGTGAACAAAGCTCTGCATGGCTTAAGTAGCCTTCGAATAGAATCCTCAATACGCAGAATCCTCAATACGCTCAACCATAAACCTTGAAATTGAAAAACGCCTTCTCGCCTCCTTCAATCTCAATAATCTTCAAGCTGAATAGATACATGTAAACGGTGCAATCCTTAATTGTACAAACCCCCATCAGGCCTTATTACAACCACCGACTAAAGCCAACTAAAATAAATGACGTACTTACCAGTAAATTAGTGCGGGGGGTGGGATTTGAACCCACGAAGGCCTACGCCACAAGGTCCTGAGCCTTGCGCCTTTGACCTGACTTGGCGACCCCCGCCCATTAATTAAAAACTATGGAAATCCTAAATATATCTTTAAACTTTAATTTCATTATGGAATTATTGGAAGAATTATGTAGAGCAGGAATGAGAGCAATAGCTAAGATCTCTCATGATGAATATTCTAAAGTCATTGGGCAAGGGGCTGGAGGAGAAAGGACAAAGTTAATTGATTTTGTTGCAGAAAGAGCCATTATTTCTTATCTTGAGTCTATAAAATTTGAAGGAAGAGTTATAAGTGAGGAAATGGGCGAAAGAAAATTTGGAGATAAGGATTATCCACTAATAATACTTGATCCATTGGATGGAACTACAAATGCCACTAGAGGAGTTATACCATATTCCATTTCTGTGGCCATTTCAAATGGTCCAAATCTTTCCAATATCTATGCTGGAGCTGTTATGGAAATTCCATCAGGAAGAATTTTCAAAGCAGAAAGAGAAAGAGGAGCTTACTTTGATGGAAAGGAAATTCAAGTTGGCAATATAAATTCTTTGAAAAGAGCCATAGTTGGAATGGATGTAAAGGCTGGAGGTAAGTTTGTTAAAAGTATGCTTCCAATCCTCTATAAGGCAAAATTGATAAGAATTCTTGGCTCAGCTGCTCTTGAGCTCTGCTATGTAGCTAGTGGAGCTCTTGATCTCTATATAGATATTAGAGATCTCTTAAGGATTACAGATATTGCCGCAGCCTATATAATACTTAAAGAATCTGGCGCTACTATTTTGAATCCTGATGGATCTGATTTAGATTGGCCCATAGATCTTAAGAGGAGAATTTCAATTATAGCTGGTAATAAAATTTTATGTGAGGAAGTTATCTCTCTCATAAAGAGAAATTTTAAATATTAAAATTTCTTGATTTGTAGGTGGGTTTTTATAGCTGAAGGAAGATTAAAAGGAAGAGATTTAGTTTCAATAAAAGATCTAACAAGAGAGGATTTTGAGCAAATATTCCATATAGCAGAAAAAATGAAGAAGGAAGGCTATAGTAAAAATCTTAAGGATAAAATTATTGGATTGTTATTCTATGAGCCTAGCACAAGAACAAGATTAAGCTTTGATGCTGCAGCTCGTTTGCTTGGTGCAGAGACCATATGGTTTGCTGGAGTAGAGGGAACTTCAGTAATGAAGGGAGAAACTCTAAAAGATACTATAGAGACTGTAGCAAATTACGTGGATTTAATAGTATTACGACATCCATGTGATGGTGCTGCAAGATGGGCTGCTGATGTTACAACAAATAGAATGAAGAGAGGACATAAGAAAGTTCCAGTAATAAACGCTGGAGATGGTAAGAATGAACATCCAACTCAAACCATATTAGATTTATTCACAATAAAGGAGAGAAAGGGAAGAATTGATGGACTTTGTATAGCGATTATAGGAGATTTAAAATATGGAAGGACGGTGCATTCGTTGATATATGCTTTATCGCTATATGATTGTGATATTATACTAGTGGCACCAGAGGCACTACAAATACCCGAGCATATAGAGGAATTCATGAAGAGAAAAAATATGAGATATGAAAAGCGTTCTAAGCTTGAAGAGATAATTTCAATAGCTGATATATTATATGTCACAAGAATTCAAAAGGAGAGATTTCCAGATGAAAATGAA
This sequence comes from Candidatus Methanomethylicaceae archaeon, assembly GCA_025057955.1. Lineage (GTDB taxonomy): Archaea > Thermoproteota > Methanomethylicia > Methanomethylicales > Methanomethylicaceae > JANXER01. The sequence continues at coordinate 27,007 of JANXER010000001.1, forward strand.
TATAATAAAGTCAAGGGAATATTTAGGCTTAATAAAGAGCTTCTATCTAAAGCTAAATCAGATGCTTGTATAATGCATCCTCTTCCAAGGGTTGATGAAATTTCAACTGATGTTGATTCAGATTATAGAGCTTGTTATTTTGAGCAAGCAGCAAATGGTATACCAATAAGAGCAGCTATAATGTCGCTAATATTGGGGATGATATAATGAGTATGGAGAAGGGGCTTATAGTAAGATTAATAGAAAATGGAACAGTTATCGATCACATACCACCAGGCAAGGGTATTATAATAGCAGAAATGTTGAATTTATTCAATCAAGATTCCGTAGTTATAATAGGTCAAAACCTTGAAAGTACAAAGTATGGTAGAAAGGATATAATAAAGGTTGAGAATAGATTTTTGAAAAGTGAAGAATATAATAAAATTGCATTAATTGCACCAAATGCAACAGTGAATATCATAGAGAACTATGAAATAAAGGAGAAGAAGAAAGTAACCATACCAAATGTTATAGAAGATGTAGCCCTTTGTATAAATGCAAATTGTATATCAAATAGAGAGCCCATTCCTTCAAAATTATATTTAATAAATAGAAATCCATTGAAGCTAGTATGTCACTATTGTGGCTATGAATGTAATGAGAAAAATATAAGATTGAAGGCGTGAAAGCTTGCTACTTATAAAGAATGGAAGAATTATTACACATAGAGAGATATTTCATGCAAACATTTTAGTAAATAAAGGTAGGATAACGCAGATAACCAAAGCTGAGCCAAAGGCTGATATAATAATAAATGCTGATGGAAAGCTTGTAATACCTGGTGTTGTTGATCCTCATGTGCACTTTAGACAACCAGGATTGAAATCAGAGGATTGGAATAGTGGATCAAAATCAGCAATTGCAGGTGGAGTTACTACAGTGCTTGATATGCCAAATACCAATCCTCCAACAACAACTCTAAGTAGATTACTTGAGAAGAAAGCATTGATAGAAAGAACTAATCCTCCTTTAGTGAACTATGGATTACACTTTGGAGCAAAAGAAGATAACTTGGATGAAATTGAAAAAGTAGTTGGAAAGACACCTCTTGCAGCTTCAGTCAAGATATTTATGGCCAAATCCAATGAATCATTATTAATTAAGGATGTTAATTTAATAGGTGAAATAATAAGAAGAGCAAGAATCGTCTGTGTTCATGCTGAGGATGAAGAAGTTATTGAAAAATTCTTCAATATGCCAAATCATAATTCTAAAAGGCCAAAGATTGCTGCTCTTTCAGCCATAAATAAGTTAATTCCCTTTGCAAATAGAGGAAGAGTCTATGTATTGCATGTAACATCATTAGAAGAGGCAGAATTGGCCTCTCCATTCTATAAGGAAGCTACACCACATCATCTATTTCTAAATGAAGAGCTTATGAAAAGAATTGGAAATTATGCAAAAGTAAATCCTCCTTTAAGGGATGAAAAAGATAGAATTTCGCTTTGGACTGCCTTAAAAAGAGGCTTAATAGATTGTATAGGCTCAGATCATGCACCACATTTAAAGGAGGATAAGGAAAAGGAAGATGCGCCCTCAGGTATGCCAGGTGTTGAAACTTCCCTTCCATTAATGTTAAATTCATCTCTGAATGGAATGATAAGCTTGGAAAAACTTGTGGAACTTATGTGTTATAATCCTGCTAGAATATTTGGTTTAAAAGGAAAAGGAACTTTAGAAGTTGGAGCAGATGGAGATATAGTAATTGTGGATAAGGATTTGGAGAAAAAAGTAACAGCTGATGAACTTCATTATAAGTGTAAATGGACACCTTATGAGGGAATGAGGCTTAGAGGATGGCCAATTATAACCATAATAGGAGGAGAGATTGCATATAAGGATGGAGAGTTCTTTCCTGTAAGAGGAAGGGAAGTAGTATATGAGGTTTGATATTCCAAAGGAGAGGCTTGTATTACCATCTGGAATAGTTGCCTCAACCCCAGATATAATTAAAGCATTGGAAGATACAGAAGGCCTTGGTGTTATAACAACAAAGAGCATTGGATTATTTGAAAGAGATGGATATAAAGAGCCAATAATTGCTGGAGTTCTTGGATCTTTGATAAATGCTGTTGGATTACCAAATCCTGGTATTAAGGAATTTATAAATGAAATTAAGGAAATTTATCCAATAAAGAAGATATTAATGACGTCTATTTTTGGATCTTCGAAAGAGGAATTTCAAGAATTAACATTGAAATTGGAAAAGTATACAGATTGGATAGAGCTGAATTTATCATGTCCACATGTGAAAAATTATGGAGCTGCCATAGGCACATCTTCTTCATTAGTTAGAGAAATTGTTTCTTCAGTACGTCAATGCACCGATCTTCCAATATTTGTTAAACTTGCACCCTCTCAAGGATTAATTGGAAGAATTGCAAAAATTGCCATTAATGCTGGAGCAAATGGAATAACTGCAGTTAATAGCTTAGGACCTTTAATATTTTTAGATCCCATCACAAATAAGCCCATATTATCCAATATCTATGGTGGTTTATCTGGTCCAGCAATAAAAGAAATTGCACTAATGTGTATAAAAGAAATAAGAGAAAATATAAATGCACCAATAATAGGCATGGGAGGAATAACTAGCCCTTGTGATCTTAAAGAGTTTAAAAAAGCTGGAGCAGATCTCTTTGGAATAGGAACAGCATTATTGGGAATGAGTACAAACATGATTAAAAAGTTCATTAAAGATTTATGGATGGGAATGAATGGAGAAAGGCCGAAGATCAGCCTTGAATATAAGAAGTTTACAGTAAGAGAGGCTTGGGGATCTGAAATGAGGGTGCTAATTCTGGATGGAAGTATAGAAGCACTTCCAGGTCAATTTGTATTCATATGGGTGCCAGGATTAGGGGAGAAGCCCTTCTCTTTAGCATTCAATAATCCAATAACTCTACTTGTGAAAAAAATAGGCCCTGTTTCATCAAAAATAGCAGAAATGAAAGAAGGAGATGTAATATTATTGAGAGGCCCTTATGGGAATTTTTATATTCCAAATGAAGGAGCAGGACTTGTTGGTGGAGGATCAGGAGTAGCTCCAATATACTTTGTAGCAAAAATGTTTAGAAATAGAATCAATATAGCATACATTGGTGGAAAGAGTAGCTCAGATCTACCTCTATATGATTATTTGAAGGAAGTGGTTGAGGTTAAAGCTTCTACTGAGGATGGAAGCTTGGGATTTAAAGGTTTAGTTACAGATATAATAGATGCAAGAAGATCTAGAGAGTATTTCAATTGTGGTCCTGAGGCAATGCTTGTAAAAGCAGCTGAGCTTGAGTCCAAATTCGTAGGAGAGAATAGAGTATTTTGTGCTATTGAGAGATATACAAAATGTGGAGTAGGAATATGTGGTAGCTGTTCCATAGATGGTATGAGGATTTGTGTGGATGGACCAATATTTCCATACTCTATACTTAAGCATGGAAAAGATTTTGGTAAGTTTAAAAGAGCTCCAAGTGGGAGAAGGATGAGGATTGAAGGATGAATTCTCAAAATTCTTGCTAGAAATAGGAGCAATTAAATTTGGAGATTTCAAATTGAAGAGTGGAAGAAATTCTCCTTATTTCATAGATATTGGAACAATTAGAGATGGAAAAAATCTTGCTAAGTTGGGAGAATTTTATGCTAAGGCCATAATGGAATTGAATATAGAATTTGATGTTATATTTGGACCCTCCTATAAGGGAATACCTATAGCCATTTCCACAGCTATAGCATTAGATAAACTCTTTGGAATTTCAAAGAGAGTAGCCTTCAATAGAAAGGAGGCAAAGGACTATGGTGAAGGAGGCATAATTATAGGAGAAATAAAAAGTGGAGATAGAGTGGTAATTTTAGATGATGTAATGACAACAGGAAGAACTAAGGAGGAGATTATTCATTTACTCTACTCCATGGAAAATGTGAAAGTAGCATTCATATTAATAGCTGTGGATAGAATGGAAAGAGGGGAGGGAGAATTAATGGCTACTAAGGAATTTGAAGTTAAATATGGAATACCAGTGAAGTCCATAGTTAATATAAAAGAAGTAGCAGAATTTGCATTGAGAAATAAATTAATTAAAGAAATAGAAATGAAGAAAATTCTCAATTATTTAGAGAAATATGGAGGGAGGAGTCTTTAGAAAAATAAAGAGGGATAGAAGCATAATAATTGCATGTGATTTTGATAGCCTAGAGAAATTGAAGGAAATTATTTCCAACTCCTATGATATGGATATGGTAGGAGGATATAAAATAGGATTTGGATTAGCATTGAAATATGGACTTCCAAATGTAGCTTCCATAATAAGGAACTTAACAGAAAAACCGATAATATATGATCATCAAAAGGGTGGAACAGATGTTTTACATACTGCAAAAATATTTTCAAAAATAATGAGAGAATCAATGATAGATTATGCTATAATCTTTCCATTAAGTGGACCATCAGTTGAAAGAGCTTGGATAGAGGAACTGAGATCAAATAATATTACACCAATTGTAGGAGGTATAATGACAGTTCAAGATTTCCTGGCTAGTGCTGGAGGATTTATAAAAAGTGAGGGTCCATTAGAAATTTATAGGATTGCAGTAGAATTGAAAGTTAGGGATTTTGTACTCCCTGGAAATAATTTAGAAATTCTAAAGCATTATAAGAAAGTAATAGATTCAATGATAGAAGATCCAATATATTATCTTCCTGGATTAGGAGCTCAAGGAGGAGATTTAAAGCTCTGTTCAAAAATAATGGAAAAAAATTGGCATGCAATCATAGGCAGAAGTATATATGATTCAAGAAATATTAGAGAGGCTATAATTGAGCATTATAAGATGATAATTAATCCGTAACTTGTTCAAGTATACTGATTGCTTGCCATATCGCTGTTCTTGCAAATAGAGGCATATTTGGATCTTGACTACACTCCTCAAGAATGCTTATTGCATTCGATGCTCTAACAGCATTGCTATAAGTTGTGCTTTGAAGAATTTTTATCGCCTCTGAGGCTGCTCTTCTTATATTTCTTGGTACTCCAGTATCTTCAACTATTCTTTGAAGTATAGTAATAGCTTGAGCTAATTTTTGAGAGCTCATATAATCACTTCCAAAATCAATTCTCAACCCAAAGAACTTATATTATTTTTACTCTATTTTTATATTTCTGTGAGCAAAATAAGAGAGGATGTTATTAAAAGAAGTGCAGAGCTCTTAAGATTAGGAGCGACAATGCTCAATGAAGTCTGCCCAGATTGTAAAATACCATTATTCAAGCTAAAGGGTGGAGAAATTCTATGTCCCAGTTGTAATAGAAAGGTTATATTTGTTAAAACAGATGAAGAAGAAAAAGAGCTTTTAGAAATGCTAAAGGCTTCAGAGCTTGAAGAGAGCATATCAAAGAAAATAGATGAGCTAAAGGAAAGAATGCTAACTACAAATGATCCTGAGGAAATGGATAAAATTGCAAGAACTATTTCCTCTCTGATTGAGTTGAAGGAGAAGATACGCCATAAGAAGATTTAGCTCCATATTGTCCTGAAATTATGCTTCTAATTCGTTTTGCCTTTTTAGGGCCTATTCCTTTAACTTTCATAAGTTCACTTTCACTTGCTGTAAATACTCTTTCAACACTTCCAAATTTAGATAGAAGCCTTCTTGCAGTAGTTAATTCCACCATAGGAAGACTAGCAACTATATATTCCCTCAATTCATCAGAGGTTCTTGCTCTTCTTCTATCTTTTAAGGATATTGTTCTTAAATCATTACTTTTCTCCCTTTTTGCTAAAGCAACTATGAATTTTGCAGCCTCATGTGCATCCTTAGCCCAAAGAATTGGTATATTGAAATCCATTATAATAGATATTATTGCTCCTCTTATAGCTTCTTCACTTATATTTCGCATAATTTGATTATTCCCTTCGATTAAAATTATGGGCTTATTGTAGGAATTAAGAAGCAATCTAGCTTGTTCAAATAGACGTTTGTCTATTATTGAATTTATGAAATCATTGAAGGTTTTTCTCTCTACAACTATTCTTTCAGATATTAAGTAATCTCCCACTGGAAGATTTGCATATTCTATTTTTACTCCCATTTCCAATAATTCTCTAACAGTTTCAGAAGATTGCTCTCTATAATCTACAATTATAAGAATGTTCAAGTTTGGTAAAATGCTCTGCAAATATCATCCCATAAAAATATATCAGCTATCTCTTTAATCAATATTATGAGAGGGCTTTTCATTACAATTGATGGAATAGATGGAGCTGGATCATCTACACAAGTAAAGATGCTTGTTGATAGACTTAACTCAATTGGTCATTCAGCTATAGGAACAAAAGAGCCAAACCCAGAAGGACCCATTGAGCCAATAATTAGGGAAATAATAAGAAGGCCAATTCTATCCCCTGAGCTTGAGGCGCTTCTATTTGCTGCAGATAGAGTATATCACGTTGAAGCCTTCATAAAGCCTTGGCTCAGAGAAGGAAAAATTGTAGTAAGCGATAGATATTTGGAATCATCCATAGCTTATCAAACAATCCAAGGGCTTGAGGAGGACTGGATATTAACAATAAATAGAGGGGCAATTAAGCCAGATATATCCATTATTCTCGATATTGATCCAAGAATTTCGCTTAAAAGAAAGGGTAAAGCCAGCGATAGATTTGAGGATATTGAATTTTTAAGAAAAGTAAGGGAAAAGTTTCTAGATAGAGCGAGAAGAATTGGGCATTTTGTAATAAATGCTGAAAAATCCATTATGGAAGTTCACGAGGAGATTCTAGAAATAGTTCTTAAGGCTCTCAATAGGAAACTCTAGTGGAATCTGGTGCTCCACCAAGAACTTTTTCTGAGGCTTCTCTTACTCTCTCTCTATATTGAGGATAAGTGTAAACTCTAACAATATTTAGAAATCCCCTTAATACCTCTATTGTTTTTGAAATTTCTGTAGCTCTTAAAATTCTTCTTCTATTTTCCTCAACATCTAAAATTGGAATTTCCATGGGATCAAAATCTAGTGCATGCTTATATGGTATGGAAGGGAGGGTTGGAGTATCTATGAAGACTTCTTCACTACTTATGCCTGCAATGTTTGCTATTTCCTCTTCTAATTTCTTCCTAATTACCTCAAGATTTATGAGGCTTGCTAAAGTTCTATCCTCTAGCTTTAGCTCTCTTTCATAAGAACACTTCAATAATTGTCTTCTCTCAAGCGCTTCCATTATTTTGCTTGATTTTTCACATTGCTTAAGTAAATACCATATGCTATAATCATCCATTTTTAAATATTCCTCTGGAGAATTGAATTTACATATTCCCAATTCTTCATCAGCTGCCTTTAATGCCTTTACGAGAAGAAGTTGAGCTGCTCTAGCCGTCTTATGAAAATATATAGCTTTAAAGGACTCAAGTCTAGCTATTAAAAAGGCTTCAAGTGTTGGAAGGGCTGAGCTATCTATTAATAGATTATCATCAATTACATTCATAGTATATATCAGTCTATGAATATCCACTTTTCCATATTCAGCACCAGTATGATGAGTATCTCTTACTAAAAAATCCATTTTATCCACATCTATGGCGCTACTTAAAATTTGATTAAAGAAAGTTTTACCCTTTCTTAATCTTCCAACGGATAGCTCAGCAATATCCTCAACTGAATAACCATAGCTTTCCAATATATCTTTCAACTCAGTTCCTTTCACAATCCAAGGGGTTAAATCTTCATGAGTTTTATTTAATTTCCTAATGAGTAAATCCTCAAAAGTATGAGAAAAGGGACCATGACCTAAATCATGAAATAAAGCAGATAATCTAATCATTTGAGCTTCTTCATTGCTAATATCCACTGGAAGAGCTTTACAAACCATTCCAGCTAAATGCATTACTCCAATGGAGTGCTCAAATCTAGTATGACTAGCCCCTGGATAGACTAAATCCACAAAAACCAATTGTTTAATTCTTCTCAGCCTTTGAAGAGGTAAAGTATCAATAACATCCTTTTCTATTTTATAAATATGAATAAAACCATGTACGGGATCTTTAATCATTCCCCAAGGTTTATTCAATTTTTCTCCTCACCATAACCAATCCATTTTTACCATCCATTAAAACATAATCTCCTGTTCTTATTTTCTCTAAGGGATTAACTTCAAGTCTATCTATAAGAGGAATTTCAGCAATTATACATCCAGTAGCAATTATGGGCTCAGTCTCTATATTTATTATTCCAGCTGGAGCATGTCCATTCTTTTTAAGCTGATATATTATGTAAGATCCTACAGTGCTCCCTTTGCCTCTTGGAAATATCAAAATCCTTCCAGTTATGTCCATTCCATATAAATCATGATTTCTCTCTCTTATTATTCCATTTCGATCTACTCCACCAAAAAAGGATATGGGCTGTTTGGATACAAGAGCTTCACCCTCTCCTGAAAATTTCGATATAGCTCGACCCTTAAATATCATCATTATTCAAGACCCCTTTCTAAAATTGAATTAAGTTCAAGTATAGAGGCCTTCATTCCTGATGTTGAAGGAACATAATGAACTGCTTTACAAGAGTTGCATGCCATATGACTATAGCCAGATAATTGAAGTGGATATACCACCATACAAGTATCTTTGAATACTTTACAACCAGCCCCCTCTATTATTTTCACATACTCTTTGCATTTTTCATAAACCCCTCTTGAGGTCCATATCCAAAATCCACATCCCCTTCTTACTCTCCTTCCTTTGATGGCTCTAGCTAATTCTTTTATTTCTTGAGGGCTACAATGTGGACAACCTATGCAAAATAAATCTGGATCTCCATCAGAGGATAAATTTTCCTTTGTTTGATTCAATTCCCTCCAATCTATTGATATTTTCTCAGCTTTATCTAAATTCTTAGCGTTTAAATAAAACATTGCTATTCCACCTGATGCAGCTAAGGCAGCCCCCATAATTTTTAATCTATCCACATCAGAAGTCCCAAGGTTTTTAAAATATGGTATTCCAGATGGAGCTATTCTACCTATGGTATAGCCAAGCAAGCTAAATTCAAAGGCAGTCCTAGGCTTAAACTCTAATTTTACAATTATATTTGGTACTCTATTTTCATCAATATGAAGGCCATAATAAGGGGTTCTTCCAGCTATGGCTGCAGCTAAAGCTGATGGTCCGCCCTCTCTATTGGTTTTAGCACCAATCACTGAGTTGGCAAATACTACAGCAGAGGATTCTGACCAAGCAATATGAGAGCCTTTTTTTGGTAAATTTCCCACTAAGTAGGGAGTACATGTACAAGATATTTCAATGCCCATTCTTTTAAATGCTCTAATAATCCTCATTTGTTTCTCATAATATTCTTCATTAATTCCCATTTCTCTCCATTTATCAAGATCCATTCCACATGGATTTATTGTGGATTTTACTTTAGCTTTTGCCCCAATTTCAGCAAGCTCTTCTAAAAACTCCATTCCAGCATCTCCAATATTATTGTAAGATGCTCCTGAGATTTGAGTGCTCTCTATAGCTATCATTTTCTCTGCTCCAAAAACATCTCCAAGCCCTACTAATAGCTCCATGGCTTTTCTTAAAGCAGGACCATATTCTCCTGAGAGCATTTTTTCCTCTTCTTTAGTGAGGTACATTTCGATTTCCCCACTTAGCTTTTTCAAATTTCTCCCTAGGTTTATTCCAAGGAATTGTGGCATCTATGCCCACTTTGCATGTGATTAACCTCTCTTGATCAGAGGAAGGATCTAAGCTTGATCCTCTTGCATTTCTCACAATTATTAAGTCCTCATCCCCTTGAAATCTAGTAGCAATAGCCCATTCCACTTCGTTCATATCATCAATATCTATATCTTCATCCACTACTACAACATGCTTTAAGCTTGGATTTGAACCAAAGGCTGCTAATATAGCACTCTTTCCATCACCCTCAGATTGCTTTTTTATTGAGACTATCGCATTAAACCAACAACATCCACCAATTGTAAGCCTAACTCCTTTAACCTCGGGTATAATCTTAGAAATTGCATCATACATCTTTGCCTCTTTTGGCATTCCCATTAGAAGTTTATGTTCTAATCCTCCAGGAAGTATGGCATAGTAAATGGCATCTCTTCTTCTTAAAACTTTCTTAATCTCAACCACAGGCTGTTTTCTCACTATATCATAAGTCCCAGTAATATCAACAAATGGTCCTTCATCCACAAATTCATCCTTCTTTATTACACCTTCTATGAGAATTTCCGCATCTGCTGGAACTAATAAGTCCGAGGTTTTACATTCCACTACTTTGAGCTCACCATTCATTAAGCGATTTGCTACCCAAAGCTCATCCACACCATATTTTGGACTTGTATTCACACCCACAAGTACGGCTGGATGTACTCCAATTACTATGGCTATTTTCAAATCCTCTTCATTTTTCTTTGCCTCTTGATATATTGCATATAGATGTCTTGGGACTATTCTTATTGCCATATGTTTTTTATCCAATAATAATAAACGATGTATAGAAGCATTCTGAAATCCAAATTTACTCTTAGCTATAACTATTCCAGAGGTTATATAAGGCCCTGCATCCCTTTCATAATGCGTTAGAATGGGAAGAGAAGATAAATCCTCCTCTTCTATTTCAAAATTAGAATTAACTATTTTTGGTTTAAGCGGATTATTAATAGCATCTATCATTTTTTCATAATAGTTATATTTAGTTGCATTAATGCTCTTAAGAACTCTTTCCCTTTTTCCACATATACCAGAGGCTATGGATAGTAATTTTCCCTTCACTTTATTAAAGAGAAGTATTGGACCACCATCATATTTCTCCATTATAGCTGGAATTTCATACTTTGGAGAGAGCTCTTCTTGAAATTCTAATATATCATTCTCTCCCCTCAAATAATCCCTTAGGCTCAATGCTAAATCCTCAATTAATTAATCAATATTCTTTATCTAAAGCTTTTGCTCAAAGCAATAATTAATGCAGATTTTAAATCCTTCTTCAATCTCTTTATTCTATACTTTGGTGGAATTGGAAGTTTATCCTCCTTCACAAATTCAATTCTAACTCGATTATCATTACAAATAGCAAAAAGAGCTTCCTTAGAAATTTCCCCTTTACCTATTTTAAATATAAAGGATTTTGAGGGATAATCTATTAATATATTATGCAAAGTCTCTTCAAGATTATGATTTGATATAATTCTTGCCTCTAAGAGATCTCCATCAGCTAATACTACTATTCCAACTCTAACTCCGGGATCTATGCCAACTATAACTTCTTCAAATTCCTCCCTTCCCTTACATATGCTTATGGCTTTTAGTGCTGTTCTCTTAGCATTTCCCTCATATAGAACTAAATTTTTAATATTCAATCTCTTCGAGGATATAATTGCACAAACATTGCTAGGCATGAATTCATTGCTTTCTAAGAGCACAAAGGGCACATTAAGCTCCTTAAGTACTTCTACAATTTCATAAGAAGCCTTTATATCATTTGCAATAATACCTATTAACAAAGCTCCTCGGGGATTATATTTGCAATACCATAATAAAAAATTAAGCCTTGGATGTAGTAAGCTAGATGAAATAATTAATGGGGGACTTTCTACTGGGGAAATCACATTAATATTTGGAGAAAGAGGTTGTGGAAAAACCACTTTAGTATTTCAAATAATTTTAAGAGCTGCATTAAATGGAGAGAAATCACTGCTTATATTTACTGGACCAAACATAACGCTAAAGAGGCTTGAATTAATGGCTCATAGAAACTGGTCAGAAATAAGCGAGAAAATTTTAATATCAATAATAAAGAATTTTCAAGATCAAGAGCTTTTAATAGATAATCTTGAAGTTTATATGCCAGAAGATGTAGCATTATTTATCTTCGATTCCATAACCACTCACTATCGTGCAGTCTTAAGTGAAAAAAGCGAAGAAAATATAGCCTTAAATAAACAATTGAATAGAGAGCTTGCTATAATAAAGTACCTCACGGTTAAAAGAAATATATACACATTAATTACAAGCGATATAACTTCTCCACCGCGGGGCTTACAGCTACAGCCAGTGGCTAGTCAAATATTAACTTATTGGTGTGATAAGATATTAAGGATGGAGAAGCTCATTGGAAATAGAAGAAAAATATCATTAGTAAAGCCACAATCAGATAGAAGCTGTATAGTAAGAATAGAAGAAGAGGGACTAATCAATGATGAACATTTATGAAATCATAATTTCATCGATAAAAATAATCATTCCAATTTATATTGCAAATGCTGTTCCAGTGTTATTTAAAGGAAAGAGACCAATAGATTTTGGAAGATCATTCATTGATGGAAAGAGATTATTTGGTGATGGAAAGACCTTTGAAGGATTTATATCTGGAGTTTTTTTTGGCACAGTGGCAGGAGCTATAGTCTATAGCACATTATATGGTTTTATATTATCCTTAGGAGCTCTTCTCGGAGATCTTTTTGGTGCATTTATAAAAAGGAGACTTGGGCTGCCCAGGGGACATCCATTTCCAATTTTAGATCAACTAGATTTTGTTTTTGGAGCTTTATTATTATTCTCACTATTTCATCCAATCATATTTGAGCAAGCTCTTTTCATAATTTTAATAACACCACCAATTCATATAATATCAAATGCCATTGCATATTTATTTAGACTAAAGCCAAATCCTTGGTAATTTAGTTAAATTTTATCCAAATTAAAGCTTCCAAAAGTATTAATGAAATTATGGAAAGAGATGCTGCTAATAGAAATCTCATTTTTGCACCACTTATATCAAAGGTTTTTCTCATGGCACCTTCAAGTAGCACAAATCCAATGCCACCTAGTATAATTAAGAAGAAGGAGGATAGGAATTCCAAAATAGTTTCTGCAGTGCTTGATTTAGCTATAGTTCCAGCTGAAGGACCCATTATAATCAAAAACATCCCTCCACTCATAATGAAGGCCATGGCTATGATGCCAATTATAGGCAGAAATTTATTCAGTAAATCTCGCATAATCTCTCCTCACTCTGAAATTATTATATCATATATTTAATTTATTTCTATGTATATTACATACTTTTTCTAAAAAATACATTCTATACTTTTTACTTACATAAAAAACATAAATATGTTTATATCTTAGTTACCCAATGATGCACCCATCTAAGGATATAATGTTTAAGAAGAGCAAAATACTTGAGGGGAAAAAAATAGCCCTCTGTACTTGTGGAAGTGTAGCTATACTAAAGGCTCCAGAATTAGCACGTGAGTTAATGAGAAATGGAGCAGAGGTTTTTGTAATAATGTCATATAATTCTCAAAGGCTAATTTCTCCAATAATGTTGGAATGGGCAACTGGAAATCCCGTAGTTACAGAAATTACTGGAAAAATAGAACACATAATGTTAAGTAAAAGTGTGGATCTTGTAATCATAGCTCCAGCCACTGCTAATACCATTGGTAAAATAGCAGTAGGAATAGATGATACTCCAGTAACCTCCTTGGTATCCTCAGCATTAGGATTTGGAGTACCAATTTTAATAGTTCCAGCAATGCATGGTTCCATGTATAAAAATCCCATGGTATTGAAAAATATGGAGAAGCTAGCCTCAATGGGAATAAGAATAATTCAACCAGAGATGGTTGAAGATAGAGCTAAGTTTCCTGATATAGAAGATATCATGGAAGAAGTAATAGCAATACTTCATAAAAAGGATCTTACTGGAAAGCGGATATTAATAACCGCTGGACCAACAAGATCCTATATTGACTCTATAAGATTTCTTACAAACTCTAGCTCAGGGAAAATGGGATATGCTTTTGCTAAAGAAGCTTATGCAAGAGGAGCAAATGTAACGCTCATATCAGGGCCTTCCAATATTCATCCACCTAAAAAAATAAGAACAATATATGTTGAAACAACTGAGGAAATGCTCAATGCTGTGAAAAATTGCCTCTCTGAAAGTAAATATGATATAATAATAATGGCAGCTGCTCCATTGGACTTCGCAGTAGAAAATAAACATGAAGGGAAAATATCTAGCAACTCCTCTCTAACCATTAAATTAAATCCACTTCCAAAAATAATAGAAGTAGCTAGAGAGATGGCAAAAGATGCCTTTATAATAGGATTTAAGGCTGAATATGGCTTAAGAAAAGAGGAGTTAATTTCTAAAGCTAAAGAGAAATTGCTCGAATGTGGAGCAGATTTAATTATTGCTAATGATTTATCCACACCATTTACAGGCTTCAGTTCAGATACTAATGAAGTTTATGTTATTGATAAATTTGGCTCAGTAATTCATATGCCACTTGCTTCCAAGCGAGAAATTGCAAGTAAAATATTAGATATTTACGTGAGGTTATGTAAAAATGTATGAGGCTTATGTTCCAGCTCATATAACAGGATTTTTTAAAATTCATCTTTCTGATAATCCATTATTCACAGGATCAATAGGTGCTGGAATATGTTTGGATTTAGGATTAAGAACTTTTGTTAAAGTGGAAAGAGGAAGTAACATAAAGCTATTTTTCAATGGTAGTGAAATTGATTCAGAAATCATAAGAATTATATTGAATAAAATGGAAGTAAATGATGAAATCTCAATTATTGCAAAACAAGAGTCTCCATTTTCCATAGGTTATGGATATGGAATGAGTGGAGCATCAATATTGGGGCTTGCTTTAGCAATTAATAAAGCCTTAGGGGAGCCCTTTAAAAAAGAGGATATTGGAAGAATTGCACATGTAATAGAAGTTGAAGGGAAAACTGGATTGGGAGATGTCTTAGCACAAATGGTTGGAGGATTTGAACTAAGAACTAAACCTGGAGCCCCTGGCTTTGGAGAAATAAAAAGATTATCCCATCCAGAAGGATGGCTTGTGGTTACTACACCAGTGAAAATGAGGAAAACTTGCGATTTAATCGCCAATTATCATAAGATTAATGAAGTTGGAGATTTATGCTATAAGGAATTTCTAAAAAATCAAAATATAGAAAATTTCATTAGAATTTCTAAATATTTCTGGGATAGATTAGAAATAATAGATCAAGATCTTATTAAAGTTGCAAAAATTTATAAAAATTATGGAATAGAGCATATATCCTTCAAAAAGGGAATTGTATATGGTATTGTTCGCAATGAGGATTTTCCATTGGAAAATGGAGTTTTTGAAAAAAATGGAATCAAATTAATTGTCTCAAGAATTTCCAATAGAGGTGCTTATTGATGGGAGTTAAATTAAGAATTCCTGAGAATCATCCAAGAGCGAAATCGCTCAAGGAGAGAATGTTAATTATAGAGTGTGAGAAAAAGGGCATTGTTGCAAAGGCAGGACTTATAGCTCATGGAAGAGGGGAGGCCTTTGACTATATTATAGGTGAAAACACCATACCTCCTGCGCTTTTTGCAACAAAGGCTGCAGCAGCTGCTATGTTATTAGCAAAAAGGCCTGTGATTTCAGTTAATGGAAATGCGGCAGCCTTAGTACCTAAAGAGTTGGTGATGCTGTCTAAAGAACTTAATGCTCCATTGGAAGTAAATTTATTCTTTAGAACTAAAAGAAGGGAGGAGGCCATTAAAAAGCATCTTTTGGCTCATGGTGCAGAGCTTATTTTAGGGGTTGGAAGGGATGCAAGTGCCATAATACCAGAGCTATTTAGTGAAAGAAGAAGAGTTGATCCAAGAGGCATATATTCAGCAGATGTTGTATTAGTTCCTCTTGAGGATGGAGATAGAACATATGCATTGAAGAAAATGGGAAAATTTGTAATTGCCATTGATTTAAATCCTCTCTCAAGAACTGCTCAAACTGCCGATATAACAATAGTGGATAATATTGTAAGGGCTATTCCAAATATGTTAAGATTCATAGAAGAATTAAAAGGAGCTTCATTAGAAGATTTGGAATCGATAGTTTCTAGATTTGATAATAAGAAGAACCTCTCTGAAACTATAATCTACATAAGAGATAGATTAACAAAGCTGAGTAGAGAGGGAAATTAATTGAAGAGGCGCACCATATCCTATATTGCACTATTTGGAGCACTCTCAATAATAATGAGCTCTATAAGGGTTTCCTTTCCATTGGGGAATCCAAACTTAGGATCAACTCCTGTCTCTCTATCAGCCATGGTATTGAATGGATCTGCTGTTTTCATGGTAGGAATAATAAAGGGAATTGGAGTTTCCCTATGGACTGGTCAAGCACTGTTAGAATTACCAGCTGGATTTGGGGATGGAATCATGGGAATTTTCACATGTCTTCTATGTAGAAAAATGAGGAAAACTTATGCAATTATTCTAGGGCAAATTTCACGCTATATATTCACCTCAGGAATGATAGCTCTAACTTTGGGAACTCTTCTTCTATTATCACCAGATGTAGTATTGCCATTAGTTGGAAAAATTATACCACCTAATCTTCAAACAAATTTATTACTTTCGAATATTATTGCAATATGGTCGGCCATGGTTCCAGCTATAACTGCATCCATAATTGCAAATGCACTACTATCGGCCATAATTAGTTTTGCTCTTGAAAAATATGTAAATCCTTAAATCCCTCCATTAATTTATATAATTTCTTGGGGCATTAATTAATGAAGGCCTCAACACTTCAATTATTTGAACACTTTGTCAATTTTCCCTTCACAAGAGGCATTCTGAAGAAGATGGTGAACTATTGTGATAAAGATAATGGAAATAGACTTGAGGTTGCCCTCGAATTATTCCTAGGAATTAGAAAATATGCTTGTTTAGAATGTAGATTAGCAGAAAGATCAATATCAAAACTAATAGAGTTAGGAGGAGGAAGTTTTGGAGTAAATGAGGAGGAGATAAAGTATAGATTCATGGATGTATATTGGCGCAAAGGATTAATTAATGTTATAAAGGGATTAGCTTATTTTGGGGTTACAAAACCCTTTACCCCTGGAGCTCCATTTCAAGTGGTTTGGAATATTACCTATAGATGTAACTTAAGATGTAAACATTGTTATGCTGAAGCTGGAACTTCAGATTATTATGAATTAAGCACAGAAGAAGCTAAAATAGGCATTAAAAAGCTTGCAGAATGGGGCATAGTAATATTAGCTTTTTCTGGTGGAGAGCCATTAATTCGTAAAGATATACTTGAGCTCTCAAAATATGCGAAGGATAACAACCTCTATGTTGCAATAGCTACAAATGGAATTCTTCTTACAAAGGAAAAATGTGAAGAGCTTAAAAAAGCAGGAGTGGAATATCTTCAAATAAGCTTGGATGGAGCTAAGGCTTCTACTCATGATGGCTTTCGAGGGTTACAGGGAATATTTAATAAAACCATTGAAGGCATAAAGAATGCAGTAGATGAAGGATTTTTTGTAAATGTTGCCACTACAGTAACAAATTACAATCTTTCAGAAGTTGTAGAAATAATAGATCTATGTGAATCTTTAGGAGTAAATTGGTTTATGATGTATAATTTCGTGCCCACTGGAAGAGGAAAGGATATAGTTGAAAAAGATTTAAAACCAGAAGAGCGTGAGGAGCTCTTGAAAAAACTTTGGAATAAACTAAAAAGCTGTAAAATTAGCGTTCTTTCTACTGCACCACAATTTGCTAGAATTGCCTTACAAACTGAGGGAATTGGTTGTAATATAATACCAACACACTTCTATAATTCTGAGTTACATGGTCAATTGAGATCGTTATCAGACTTCATTGGAGGTTGTGGTGCTGGTAGATTTTACATAGCAATAAATCCAAACGGTGATATAACACCATGTGTTTATTTTCCCTTAGTTATTGGAAATATTTTAACTTCAAATCTTGAAGAGTTGTGGATTGAGTCAAAAGAGCTTAAGGAATTAAGAAATAGAGATTTACTTAAACCAAATTGTGGCAATTGTAATTATAGATATGTTTGTGGTGGCTGTAGAGCAAGAGCTTATGGATATTTTGAGGATTATTTAGCTCCTGATCCCGGCTGTCTTTTGAATAGACATGCTTATGATAAAATAGGGGATTTAGCATAAAAAATTTATTAGATAATATCTAAAATTTTTTCCAAGGTGGGCATATTGGTAAGTAAAATTGTACTTGCATATTCTGGAGGATTAGATACTTCTGTAGCAATAAAATGGTTAAAAGAGAAATATAATGCTGATATTATAACAGTAACACTTGATGTAGGACAAAAGGAGGATTTCAAATTTATAGAAGATAAAGCCTATAAAATAGGCGCTATAAAGCATTATATGATTGATGCAAAGGAGGAATTCGCTAGAGATTATATATTTCCAGCAATAAGAGCAAATGCAATGTATGAAGATAAATATCCTGTTTCCACAGCCTTAAGTAGACCACTCATAGCTAAGAAGCTTGTAGAAGTAGCACATAAGGAAGGAGCTGATGCTGTAGCGCATGGTTGTACTGGAAAAGGAAACGATCAATTGAGAATTGAAATTTCTGTTAGAGCGTTGGATCCCAGCTTGACTGTATTAGCACCCACAAGGGATTGGGGAATGAGTAGAGATCAAGAAATAGAATACGCTAGAAAACACAACATACCCATCTCTAGCGTGGCTAAGAAGTATAGTGTAGATCAAAATCTTTGGGGGAGATCCATAGAAGGCGGCCCCTTGGAAGATCCTTGGAATGCACCAGATGAAGATGTTTGGGAATGGACGATAGATCCAAAAAAAGCCCCAGAGGAGCCAACAATAATGGAAATTGAGTTCAAAAATGGTGTGCCAATTAAAATTGATGGAGAATCCATGAATCCCATAGAATTGATAGATAAAGTTAATAGAATAGCAGGATTAAATGGTATTGGAAGAATAGATCATATTGAGGATAGAATTGTTGGAATAAAATCTAGGGAAGTCTATGAATGTCCTGCAGCATTAACTATTATAGAGGCACATAAGGATTTAGAGAAAATGGTATTGAATAGAAGGGAATTAACCTTTAAGAAAATTGTGGATAATGAATGGACATTTCTTATATATGCAGGGCTATGGGAGGATCCTTTGCGCTATGACTTAGAGGCCTTTATAAATAAGACTAGTGAAAGAGTGGAGGGAATAGTTAAAATGAAGCTCTATAAGGGCTCTGCGATGGTAATTGGAAGAGAATCTCCATATTCACTCTATGATATAAGAGTAGCTACATATGACTCTTCATCAACTTTTGATCAATCCCTATCAAAGGGATTTGTAACCCTCTGGGGGTTACAAACAGTAGCTTCAAGGAAATTCTTGAAATAATCTTGAAATAAGGTGCTAGAAAGTTGAAGATTACAAGAGGGGGGAGATTAGAGGGCGATTTGACAAAGGAAATCTCAGAATTCATTTCCTCTTTTCAACATGATATTTATATAGCAAGGGAAGTAATTGAAATAAATTTAGCACATCTTCTCTGTTTAATGGATATAGGAATCATAAGTAAAGAAGAAGGTAAGGAAATAGCAAAAGTCCTATTGGAAATGCACATAGACAATATACCCCCTGATATGGAAGACATCCATATGGTTGTAGAGAGCGAGCTAATAAAGAGATTGGGAGAAATTGGAGAAAAGCTTCACACTGGAAAGAGTAGAAATGATCAAGTGGCCACTGCCATTAGAATGCGATTGAGAAAATTCATTATTGAAATTTGTAAGAATATAATAAATCTTCAAGAGATAATCATAAGGAAGGCTGAGCTCTATAAAAATTCAATAATGCCAGGCTTTACACATCTTCAACATGCTCAACCCATCTCTATAGCACATTATTTAATTGCTTATTTTGATATGTTCAATAGAAGTTTTGAGAGGATAATATCAAGCTATAGAAGGGTTAACCTTTCTCCAATGGGAGCTGCTGCTCTTGCTGGAACTGGATATAAAATAGATAGAATGAAAATAGCAGAATATTTGGGATTTGATGGGCTTGTGGAAAATACTTTAGATGCAGTATCAACTAGAGATTTTTCACTTGAAGTAGCATCCAATCTTGTGATATTGATGCTTGATATAAGTAGATTAGCAGAGGAAATAATAATTTGGGCAACAAAAGAGTTCAATTATATTGAGCTTCCAGATGAACATTCTTCTACAAGCAGTATAATGCCTCAAAAGAAAAATCCAGTGACTGCAGAAATTCTAAGAGCTAAATGTGGTGAAATTATAGGAGAGCTTGTATCCATGCTAACCATAATGAAGGCTCTTCCTCTTACATACAATTTAGATATGCAAGAGCTTACACCTCATCTTTGGAGGGCTTGTGAAATTTCAAGTAAATCCATTAGCATTCTCTCAGATTTAATTGCTAAAGTGAAATTTAATGAAAAACGCATGATGAATGCAGTAATTGATAGTTCATCAGTAGCAACAGAGCTTGCTGATATGCTCGTTAGAAATTATAATATTCCTTTTAGAACTTCCCACCGCATTGTAGGAGAAATAATAAAGGAAATTTATCCAACTTCACTTTCCAAGATCGATCCAGAAATAGTATCAGAAATGATTTATAAAAAAATAGGAATTAAACCAGAAGTGAAGTTAATTGAGAAAGCATTAGATCCATGGCATAATATTAATGTGAGAGAAGTAATTGGGGGGCCTTCTCCTTTAGAGATTGAAAGAATGATAAATTCTAGATTACAAATAATTAACTCAAATAGAAAATTGATGGAAAGTATAGAGGAAAAGCTTATGAATGGACTTAAAAAATTGAGGGAAGAAATCAATTACTTATTTTAATATTTCTCCTGTGCTTAAATACCATATATAGAGATCAAGCTCTG
The DNA here is from genome assembly GCA_025057955.1 of Candidatus Methanomethylicaceae archaeon. Classification (GTDB taxonomy): domain Archaea; phylum Thermoproteota; class Methanomethylicia; order Methanomethylicales; family Methanomethylicaceae; genus JANXER01. The sequence goes on from JANXER010000001.1 coordinate 47,814, forward strand.
CTGGTGTTATATTTAACTTATCAGCAATTGTAAAAAGCAAGGACTCTAGCTCTAAATATCTTCTTCTAGTCAAAATTCTAAATTCTTCAATCAATTCCTTATTTTTCAAATATCTTAAAATATGTCTATCTATTATTGCCAAATCCTTAAAACCTATGTTTCTTAGGAAGTGGCTAGCCTCTTTATATCCAAGGCCCTTTATATTTTCCACAAGCCACTCTCTTATAGAGAAAGCACGCCTAAAGCTTCTTATAATATTCAATAGATTGCCGTAGTATTCTCTAGCTTCAATAATATAATCAGCTCTTTTTGGATAAAGATAGCCAAGCTCAATTAATTTCTCATATAATTTCTCTCTTGACATATTTATGAGGCCATCCCCTATTAAATTCTGAATAACTATTGCCCTTTTTGCAGAGAAATTTGCTGTTAAAATGCAAAAGCATAATTCCTTGAATGTAGAATCTTCATTTTTTCCTATTTCCTCAAACTCTTTAATTCTAGCATCAACTATATTCTTGCATTTTGTTATTGCCCTCTCAATTTCATCAAGAAAATCTAGTTCAGCAATTTTTACTAAGAATCTATCAAGTGCTCTATTAACTGAAAAAACACCATAAGGAATTTTATTTAGACTCTCTAATATTTTAGCAAAATCATCAAAATAATCCACAGCACAACAACTGACTATAACGTACCCCCCAAACTCTACTAAAATCACTCTTCCATGCTTTGAAATGGATAGAAGCTCACACTCTTTGCCGAATTTTCTTTCATGAATTTCTTTTATTGCTTCAAAATTCATAATTAAAATACTTCAAATTGAAGAATTTAACCATAGCGAATAAATAAAACAAGCGCTCGATATTTCTATGTGATTTAAATGAAAAGAAGGCTTTTAGACATACTTGCTTGTCCAATGTGTAAATATTACCCACTAGAGCTAATAGTTTTTGAGGAAGAAGAGGAAATTGAAGAGGGATTACTTATATGCAATAATTGTAATAGATGGTATCCAATAATAGAGGCCATACCCCATATGCTTCCAGATGATTTAAGAGATGAAAAGGAAGATCTTGAATTTCTGAAAAAATGGCAAGAGAGGGCTCCTGAAAAAATTTTAAAAAGTGGAAAGCCCTTCAATTTGAAAGGATGAAAGTAGGAATAATACAAATATATAGTGAAGAGAATAAAGAGGAAAACCTTAGAAAAGCACTTGAATATTCTGAGAAGGTCATAAGCGAAGGAGCTGAATTATTACTACTTCCTGAATTATTTAATTTTCATTCATCAAAGGGCATAAGGGAGGATTATATAAAAAATGCTGAAGATGATAATGGATTAACTATAAGAGAATTGTTGAAATTAGCAAAGAAAAATAATGTTATATTTATTGCTGGAAGTATAGCAGAAAAAGCAGATGAGACTTTATATAATACATCATATGTTATTTCAAAAGATGGAATTCTTGGTAAGTATAGAAAGATTCATCTATTTAAGTATGAGGATATAGATGAAAGTAAAATCTTCAGTCCAGGAAAAGATCCCATAGTGGTGGATTGCTTAGGAACAAAAATTGGCCTCACAATTTGCTTTGATCTTAGATTTCCAGAAATTTTCAGAATTGAGGCACTTATGGGAGCAGAAATCTTGATAAATGTAGCAGCTTTTTTAGAAAAAACTGGAAGAGCTCATTGGATGCCCCTCCTTAGAGCTAGAGCCATAGAGAATCAAGTCTTTCTATTAGCTGCAAATCAATCCTATCATGAAGGAGCACAAAGAAGGTACTATGGACATAGTTGTATAATAGATCCTTGGGGCAGATGTTTAGCAAGAGCTAATGAAAAGGAGGGATTCTTAATAGCGGATATAGATATAGGAATGGTGGAGAACATAAGAAGCAAAATGCCATTATTAAAATTAATGGCATTTGATATAAAAAAAAGATAACATGATTACTTAATTCCTGCTCTGAAGAAAGCACCACAAGATGGACATTTGAATAATCCAATTGTAACTGCCTTTCTTCCCTTAGGGGCTAATTGCCAAGTCTTTGTTGGAGAAGTTACTTCCTTACCACATTTTGGACATTTGGCCATGAACTTCACCAATATTAATATTATAATATTATCATTTAAAAACTTTATGGTGACAGTATACGTAAAAATAATCGCTAAAAATTAATATTAACATACTTTTAAATTATAAAAAATATTTTTTAGTTTTTAATTAAGATAGATTATAAAATTTTATAACTTTAGGAAAAATTTAAAATTTTGTTAATAATGTATTATGATTAGCCCGGTGGTGTAGCGGCCAAGCATGGCGGGCTTTGGCCCCGCCGACAGGAGTTCGAATCTCCTCCGGGCTACCAAATTTGAAAAACTTCTATATACCCTCTAGCACCCTTATTTCTATTGCATCTACTGCGAGGATAAAAAATGAGCGATTCATTAGATGAATTATTCAAAAGGGTATTAAGCGCAAAAATATTCATTAATAGGGATCTCCTTAGACCAGATTATATACCAGATGAGCTTCCTCATAGAGAAAGACAAATATTAAGACTTGCTGAAACGCTTACTCCAATATTAAAAGGATCAAGACCATCCAATGTATTCATATATGGAATGACGGGAACTGGAAAAACTGCTGTTACTAAATATGTTTTGAATAGATTGATGATTGAAGGGAAAAAGAAGGGAATTCCACTTAATATAGCATATATAAACTGTAGGCATGATGATACAAACTATAGAGTATTAGCAGATTTATGTGAGGCTATTAATGCTAAAGTGCCATTCACTGGATTATCAACTTCAGAACTTTTTAGAAGATTTCTAAAGACTTTGGATATCTCTGATAGAGCAATGTTTGTAGTTTTAGATGAAGTGGATTCACTAGTGAAAAAATCTGGCGATAGAGTATTATACGATTTAACTAGAATAAACAATCAATTAATTAGAGCAAAAGTAAGTATAATTGGTATTACAAATGATTTGAATTTTACAGATTATTTAGATCCAAGGGTTAGAAGTAGCCTTGGAGAGGAGGAGCTTGTTTTTCCTCCATATACTGCTGTGGAACTAGAGGATATACTTAGGCAAAGGACTGAAAAGGCCTTTGTCAATGGTGTGATAAGCCCAGAGGTGATAAAACTATGTGCAGCACTTGCTGCAAAGGAACATGGAGATGCAAGAAGGGCTTTGGATTTGCTCAGAGTTGCAGGTGAGTTGGCTGAAAGAGAAGGAAGTGATAAAGTTTTGGAAATACATGTGAGAAATGCTCAGAAGGAGTTGGAGAAGGATAGAGTTGTAGAAGTTATTAGAACAATGCCTTTTCACTCTAAGCTTTTGATAATTAGCTTATATCTATTAGAAAAGGAAGGAAAAAGGGGCTGCACCACTGGAGAGCTATATGAAGTATATTCTAAAATTTCCAAGAGCTATGGATTAGAGCCTCTTACTCAAAGAAGAATAAGCGATCTTATAAATGAACTTGATATGCTTGGTATTATTAATGCAAAAGTGGTAAGTAAAGGAAGATATGGAAGAACGAAGGTTGTAAATCTCATAGTGCCTTCTAGTAACTTAAAGGAGGCAATGAAGGAAGATTCAATGGTTTATAGTTTTTTTGAAAAGTGACTCTGATGAAAAGAGTAATGGCAATATGTGGAGGAGGATTTAGAAAGAATTTAAATAAGAATACAATAATGATACTTCTGATAACAGAAGGAATAATGCTTAGAAAATTATTAATAAAATACATTGAAGTTGATGGATTTGATGCAACAGATAAAATATTGGAGGTCATGAGAAAGGAATCAATAGAACTCATAATTTCTGGAAGTATACCAATAGCAGGATTCAATTTAATAAATGCAAAGAGAATATTTGATGAAAAAGGAATACCTTCAATATTCATTTTGGAAAAAGAGCCAGATATGGAAGCTGTTAAAAGGGCTCTTATGAAGCATTTTGAGGATTGGAGGAGAAGGTTAGCTATTTTAGAAGAGGTGAAAATACAAAGGGTTCAAACTTTAAAGGGAGAAATCATTTTAGGAACCTTTGGAATTGATTTAGAGGAAAGTATAAGGATTATAGAGAGTATAACAATCTTCGGAAAAACTCCAGAGCCTTTGAGACTAGCAAGAATGTTAGCTAAGTCCATTACTAAGTTTATAAAAACTTAACTGTAAACACCTTAAAATTGGAAATATCTATAACTGGAACAACACCAGGAGCAGGCTCAATGCCCATGGACATTTGATATTTTGTCTGTTTTTGCCAAGTTCCAGAGTTGGCCAATATTACGCCCTTATATTCAGATACCCCCCATACATGAACATGGCCAGCATGAAATATATCAGGAATGATATCTATTACCAATCTATCCATTGGTTCTGGTGCAATTGGAGTTTTTTCACCATAAATTGGAGCAATATGTCTAGACTTTAGTAATTCAGCCATGGCTTTCTGTGGTTCTCTAAAGCTACAATCAGGAAGAGCAGGAATAACATCATCTAAGCTTCTTCCATGAGTTATTAAGAAGATTAAACCTTCAATTTCTACAATTGCAGGATCGCCAAGCATTATTACATTCTTTAATGAATACAATGGAGCGCCTATATCCTTGTAAATTGGAGGAGTTGGTAGAGTTTGTCTGCAAGCATCATGATTTCCAGGAATTATTATAATCTTCACATCCTCTCTTATCATGGATAAGTAATGAGCAGCTTCTTCATATTGTCTATAAATGTCCTTAATAATTAATTCTTCTTCTTGATTTGGGTAAATCCCCACACCATCAACAATATCTCCAGCAATTATCAAATACTTTAATTTTGAAGCTATACTTTTTTCATCATTTTCTCCATTAATCCATCTCAAGAAAGATTCAAACTCTTGCTTCATGAAGAGCTTACTACCTATATGTAAATCAGATGTTAAAGCAACATAGCTATTACTTTCAAGAAAGGCTCTTTTTCTAGGAATAATATCAGGCCAAACAACTTCTTCTCCCAATATAATTCCTTCGTTTATTAAATTTCCAAATATACATATTACTTGATCCATCATTACTCTAGAGGCCTTTTTCTTAGCTTCATCCTTAAAAATCACTCTAACAATACCTTCAAAATCCTCCAGCTCAATTATTATTCTATCCTTAGTTTCTTTTTTTGAAGCCACTAATCCAATCACTTTTACCTTTTTCTGTTTATTGTTTAATCCAGATGGACCACATGCTCCAACAACATCTGATCTTGAGGTTAAGAAGCTCCTTAGTCTCTCAAATCTATTTATGAAATATCGTTTGAAATCATCTGGTTTTCCCTCTATATAGCTACTTTCCTCCCCACTGATAACTTTTATTTTATGAGAAGTCTCTTTACTCTTTGGTTTTAGAACTTCTGATGAAGTCCTTGTTAATAGAGACTCAATATGAATTCGTTCTATTATAATTGGTTTCTCTTCCATAGACTCAAGGTTTTTAATAAGTCTATTTACCAGTCCCTCGGGATCTTTGCTTTCCCTTAGGAGATTAAAAGCTTCTGGAGATATTTGATAGCCCATACTGAGAAGTAAATTATAAGCTGAAAGTAGTGATTTTTTTTGCACAAATGCAATTATTAATTAGGAAATTTAAACAGTTTGCTTTAAAGGAAGGGCTGATGAATTTATGTTGGGGGAAGGGCTTTGGAATATAGAAGATTACAAAAAAGCAAGGGTGGATCTTTCTTAATATCAATACCTAAAGAATGGGTTAAGAAAAATAGCCTAGATGCAGGGGCTGTTGTGAGAATTTCTGAGGGGGAGGGAGGGACATTAATAATATCAAGCGAAGGAGAGGAGCAGGAAAGTAAAATAGTTACTATAAAAGGAGGTGAAAACCTCGAAAAGCAAATTCGAACTCAATACTTAATGGGTGCAGATACCATAGTAATAAATTTCGATACAAAAATCTCACCAATTGTAAGAGAAAGAATAAAGGAGGCCATAAGTAAGCTTATAGGTCTAGAAATTGTGGAGGAAGGAATAGACACTATAACCATTCAATGTTTACTTCAACCAACTTCCATGCCATTGAAAAGTAGTTTAAGAAGAGCTTACTCCTTAGCTGCTAGTATGCATAAGGATGCTGAAGAAGCTCTATTAAATGGAGATTTAGAACTTTCAGAAATTGTAATCAAAAGGGATGAAGAGGTGGATAGGCTCTATTTTCTAATCGTTAGACAGCTTAGATCAGCTGTAAGAAATCAAAGATTGGCAGATAAGCTTGGTGTTAAGGCTGCGGAATGTCTTGATTTAAGGATGGCTGCTAAATATATAGAGAGTATTGCTGATTATTCAGAGGGCATAGCTAAAAATGTAAAAATAATTCATAAAGAAAGAATTGAAGATGAAATAATGAATGGATTGAAGGAGCTTAGTAGAATAGCATATTCATTACATGATGAGGCTATTCATGCTCTTTTCAGGAATGATACAAAAGTTGCAATTAAAGTTATCGAGAGAAGTAGAGATCTTGTAAATAATATGATTAGTATAAATAAATTACTAACTGTAAAACAGCAAAAATTTTCCACTATTTTGAATACTGTGGCAATGTATATGTATAATATAGGTGAATGTGGAATAGATTTAGCTGAACTTGTAGGATATTAAATGAAAATTTTCTTTTTTTAGTTAAAAAACCAGAAAACTTACTCATTTTATAAAATAAGATTAAAAATGAGAATATTTTGGCTTTATACAGAAATAGTTACATATTTATATATTTGGATTTTCAATAACTTTTTTTGGGTTTGGTGAGGCAAATGAAGGAGCTGGGTAAACACATTATACTTGAGCTATTTGGGTGTGATGTCAAAGCTCTCGACGACCTAAAAGGTATAGCAGAAACAATGAGAAAAAGTGCAGAAGAGGCAGGAGCAAGAATAGTTGGTGAAGCCTTTCATAAATTCAATCCACAAGGAGTAAGTGGCGTAGTAATAATAGCTGAGTCTCACATATCCATACACACATGGCCGGAGTTTGGTTATGCTGCTGTGGATATATTTACATGTAGTACAAATGTAAATCCATCCAATAGTACAAATGTAAATCCATCCAAGGCCTATAAGAGGATAATAGAGTACTTCAAACCAAAGACGATGAGCTTGATGGAGGTCAAAAGGGGGTTACTAATGGGGGATAAGATTTAGCCTAAACTGGAAATGGTTCATTGAATATTCAGAGCCTTTCAATATACATATGCATAGAATAAAAATGATGGTATATGATAAGAAGAGTAGAGTATAGATATTGTTGAAATATATGAGTATGGTAGTATGTTAATTTTATATGATGAATTTCAATCAATACTTTTATTATGAGGCTTTATCTCATCATAGTTGCTCATCCCAATAAAAGGTTATAGATTATTAAAAAGAATTATGAAATAGAAAAGAAAATATTAAGTAATAATGGTTACTTGAGTTGCCTCCATTTACTATAACATTTTATGTATAGAGCATAGAATAAATATATAAAACAAGAAGGCAGAAGGATAAAGCGCATAATTTCATGTGAAAATTTGTTTATAAAAGCGAGAGCAAGGAAAAATTAAGAAAGCGAAACCTTGAAAATATACATAATTTTGCTAAGAATATTTAATGAAAGTTCAATATTCATACTAATGATAAAAGATTTAGGAGGGATTTATAAAATTTAAAATTGGCCGGGGTGGCTGAGTGGTTAAGGCGCCGGCCTTGAGAGCCGGTCCCCCTATGGGGGTCAAGGGTTCGAATCCCTTCCCCGGCGCTAAACATTCATTTTTAGACCATTAGTAAAGTATGGTGCATGATTTTAGGAAGATTGCAAGCTGCTATTAAATTATATTGAGTGGTTAATTTTTTTAACCCATGCATTCTCAACGGAAAGACCACGCCATTTTATTTGAAAGCCACACATAGTTATTATTGATATGGCATCTGGTAGATTGAAACGTTCTAAAGCTTCTAAAACTTTTTTTAAAGGGGCTTCATCATTTACTAAATTTATAAGCATTTCTCTTATTTCTTCCATAAGCCTTTTCTCAATAAAGGTATTTCCAATCAATACATGAGTTTTTACCTTATCAGCAGCAGCCCTTATGGCTTCAAGAGGAAGTTTCAATCTTTTAGCTATTTCATCTATAGTCTCTATGGGTGCTTTTATATCTAAGCTCAATTCAGAAGCACATTTTTTAACCTCTTCTTCCATTATGGATTGAAGAAAGGATAAAACTTCCCTCAAGGGGATTTTATCTTTATAATATATAAGATGAAGATTTGGATTTGAGGATAATTTCTCAACTTTATCACATGCTAAAGATTCATTTATTGCAACTATTATTGGTTCTTTAACATTCTTAAGCTTCTCTAGTTTTCTCATCAAATACTCCCTAGTCCAAAAACCAACAATTTCCATAATGACTTTCTTATTTGTAAAGTGAAATGAAAAATCTGGAATCATAATGCAATTTTCCAAATAAATTGGTTCAGTCTCTCTTTTTATAATCCAAGGTGTATTTAAAGCTTTGAATTCAGCAGCAAATTCTTCTTCTAAAGCACTATCATAGCTTTCCTTCAACTCAAAGCATGGAAATAACCATGCATGTTTTTTACTATCTAGTTTAAAACAAAAAATTTTATTTCTATATAATATATTGGACTCTATTTGCCAATGTCTTCCAGATAAAATCTCTGGAAGAACCTTTGCCATAGCCATTCCATAACGTCTAGTAAGCTTAAGAATGGATGCAGGACCATCGATTTTAAACCATCCAGATCCCTTTAGACTATATATCAAACCGTAGTATTTTATTGCTCTGAATATCCTTTGCCAATTTCCACCAACTGAAAAATTCATTTCAATGGCATGAAAAAGAAGAGTTTGTGTTAAGGATAGATTATATTCTTTAAGTAGATCCATTGGATTAATTTTCTTAACATTTAAAAGTATATCCTCTGATTTCAAATCAGCATAAATTGATTGTTCAATTTCCTCTGGCGTTAACTTAAACTCTTTAGCAATAATTTCTATAATTTTATTTCTCTCCTCTTGATTAATAGGATATCCTAGTTCTGAGGCTTTTTCAAATAATGCTTGTCTAATCGCTTTAGGATCAATTGAATATGAGGATTTAAAGAGGCATTCACGCTCAATAAGCGTAGAAAGACCTCTCACTAATTTATAGCTTCCATATAAATTTTCCAAATCAGTAATTTTCTCTTTAATTTCTCTTCTTCTTAATCCAATGCTATTTTCATATGTTTGAATAATTGCTCTAGTAATGGATAAATCAACATCATTAAGCTTTGAATATTTTGGCCAAATATGATTTCCTCGATGTACAATTGGAAGAAGTTCAAATGGAAGCACTATTTCATCCTCCGCCTTCTACTGAAGTCTACATCCTTTGTCTCTCTAGAAATAATTTCAAATAATATTGCTCTCTTACCTTCCCTCTTTCTAAGAAGCCTTCCAAGGCGCTGTATATGTTGGCGTGGACTTCCATAACCAGCTAGTACAATTCCTCTACTTGCATCTGGTACATCTATACCTTCATCAAGCACTAAGCTAGTTACTATGGCTTTATATTCACCAGATTTGAATTTCTCAAGTATTATTTTTCTTTCTTCTTCAGAAGTTTCATGGGTTATTGCAGGAATTAAAAATCTTCTGCTTATTTCATAAACTAAACTATTATGAAGTGTAAATATTATGGTTTTTTCATTAGAAGATTTAAGTTGCTCTTTTAGAAAACTCATTTTAGATTCTGAATTAAGAGCAATTTTCAGTGCCTTTGCTCTTGCAAGAAGTGCTTCTCTAGCTTCTGGATTGGTTGCAGACATGGCTATTAATTTTTGAAAATCCTTATTACTTTCCATGCGAATGCCATGCTTTTCAAGAAATGAAGTATATATTTTCCACAATCTATCGTATTCTTCTCTTTCCTCTGGTGTTAAATCAACATATATTCTCTTATGTTCATATGGAGCAATATAAACTCCTGCGAGATCATCATGGGTAGCTTCATAAACTACTCCTCCTATTAACCTTGGAGCATCAAGATGGCGCATATCACTTCTATGAAGTGTGCTAGTGAGTCCCATTCTATATGGGGCAGCAAAAATCTCAGCAATATGACAATAAGCTGGTGCAAATATATGATGGGCTTCATCAGCTATAAGAAGTTCAAATTTATCTCCAAGCTCTTCAGCCCTAATATATGCGGAGTCATAAGTTGAAACCGTAACCCACTTAATATCAGCCTTACCACCCCCTAAAATTCCTGCATTAATGCCAAGAATTTTCTCCAAGCGCTCCATCCATTGATCTATTAAGGCTAGTGTTGGAGCTAATATTATTGTGCTTTTTCTTAGAACCTCTATAGCCTTGAGTCCAATAAAGGTTTTACCTCCAGCTGTAGCAATACATATAGTTCCCCAACAACCATTATCCATCCATCTTTCAAATGCTTCCTTTTGAAATGGATAGAGCTCTACACTTCCACTAAATTGTTGAGGAGAAATTGGTTTCAAAACTTCATCCTTGAAGGGAATTTTGCTTCTTTCTAAATATCTCACTATATCTCTATAGCAATATGCAGGTGCTCTATAAGCTCTAACTCTAGGATCCCATTGACCATATGGTGTTGGAATATCACCATGTATTATTATAGTTCCCTTGGAGTAGCTTAGCCTCAAGGATCTCGGAATATAATTGAAAAAACAATTTTATAATTCTTATGATAGAAGCCATATGTTTCCTATAGACACATTATCAAGATATTTCAACGCCACTTCTTTACACTTTAATGCTAAAGATCTACTCGTCCTAGGTAAATCCTCCATAAGAAAACACCCATAAAATCCTAAAAGAGTATAGGGAATGCTTCGATTTATTGAGCTTATAAATTCTGCAATATTTCTTACCTCTTCCACATCAATATATCCTGGCACTAATAATGTGCTCACTGATATTAAAGGCACCTCCAGCCTTTTCTCATAAAACTTACCAAGAAGTTTCAAATTATTAAGGGATGATCTATTGGAAGTTCCACATAGAATTATATTGAGGTTTTCATCCCAAGATTTTATATCAAACTTTATATTTCCACCGCTTTCCAATGCATATTCTCCCATCATTGGTATGAAATCTTCAGAGATATTTCCATTGGTCTCCCAACAAAGTCTTAATATTCTATTTGATTCCTTTGCTTTTTCTAAGGCAATTTTGCTGGTCTCCAAGCAATGTGGCATTTGAGTGGAGGGATCTCCTCCAAAATAACATATACATGATACACTTTTTTTCTCAGCTTTTGCTGCTAAGTCTTTAGCACTTATGAAACTTTTCAAACCAACGGTAAGCTTTCTGAAGTGCCAATTCTGACAATAAAGACAATCATAGCTACATGAACCATAAAAAACAGCAAGATTTTCATGAAATATTTCAGGTCCTTGAGAATAAGAATATTTTGGATAGCCTCTTCCAGTACATCCTGGACAAAACCAAGATGCTACACAATTAGTAGGTAGAGGATCATAATACCATTCCAAAATTCCTCTATCCGGACTTCCACCAAGTCGAATTAAACGTCCTTCAATATTCTTAACTAAGCCACAAAATCCAATTTCTCCTATTCCAATAGAGCAACTATTTGCACAACCATTACACTTTATTCCATTTGGATTTCTAAGTGGACTCGGAGGCAATCCAAATTTCAATCTTGCAGATGCTCGCCTCTTTTGAGCAATTTCTAGAGCTTCTTCTGGCCTTTTCCTTATACAATTAAGGCATATTGAGAGAAAGCTTGATATGGTTGGATGTGATATATGGCAAAGCGAACATTTACCCATATGTTATAGATTGTAATCTAATTTTAAATTCCTATCCAATAAGCACCCTCTGCTGTATATTCTTTCTTCCATATTGGAATTTCATGTTTAACTTTTTCCAAAGTTGCCCTTATGGCATCTATGGCTTTTTCACTTCTTTCAGCTGCAACAATAATGTATAGCACATCTTCACCAGGCGAAAAGACTCCATATTTATGACAAACGGCAACATCAATTATTCCACCCATCATATATATTGTATTTGCAATATTTTCCAAGGATCTTTTAGCAATTTCCTCGAATACCTCATATTCCAATTTTTCCACTTTTTTCCCATCTAGAGTTTTTCCTCTAACAACCCCTATGAAAGCTACAATTGCACCATAGTTTTTATCTTTTATATTATCCTTAAGCATTTTCATAAGAGATGAAAGATCGATAGCATCCTCTTTTTTTGCAAGTAAACCAATTGGCATAAATATGTATTCCATCTATCTTTTATTAATCATTTACTATGTTAATTGAAAATCTTCTAGACTATGAAGATAATCTTTTGAGAAGCTTAATAGAGATATATGGAGCTAGGTTAAGCGCAATTATAAGTGCTATATCAAGGCCTCCCAAGGAGTATGCTCTTCGTGTAAATACTCTAAGGACGGATATTTACAAAGTCATAAATGAAATAAATGAAATGGGGTTTAATTGTAGAGCTTCTGAAATAATAGATGAAGCAGTTTTAGTGGAAATTAAGGGCCCCTATCAAGTGGAAAAATTAGGAAAATTAGTGGTTGCAAAAAAAGGAGCTGCTGAAAGTGTAATGTTAGGGAGCAAATTATATGCCCCTGGAGTATTGAGGTGTGAAAAATATAGAGTTGGAGAAATGGTACGCATAGAGGATCCAAGGGGGCATATAGTTGGTAGAGGTATTGCATTAATGCCACCAAAAGTAGATGATAAGAAAAAGCGAGGATTGGCTGTGGATACAAAGGAATCAATATATAGACTTCCTCCATTCAGAGAGACTTCACTTTATAAATTAGGACTTATTAGAGAGCAAGGAATACCTGCTATGATTGTTTCAAGAGAACTAGAGCCAAAAAAGGGAGAAATTATTGTAGATATGTGCGCTGCTCCAGGAGGTAAGACATTACATATAGCTCAGCTCATAGAGGATCAAGGAAGAATTTATGCCTTCGATAATTCTAAGGATAGATTAATGAGTTTAATTGAAGATGCTGAAAGGCTTGGCTTTAAAAGCATAATTCCAATATGTCATGATTCAAGATTTTTAGATGTAGATTTTCCCTCACTTAAAGCGGATAAAGTATTAGTTGATCCTCCATGTTCAGCCCTAGGCGTAAGGCCAAAGCTTTATGAGGATTCTAATTATAAAAGAGTTTTAGGATGTGCAGAATATCAAAAACAATTCATGAAGGTAGCAAGTAAAATAGTAAAGAAGGGAGGAATAATCGTTTATTCCACATGCACTTTAACCTTAGAGGAAAATGAGAAAATCGTGGAATTTGCTCTAGAGAACTTAGGGCTAGAACTTGAGGATCAATATATTAAAGTAGGAGAGGAGGGATTTGGAATTAAGCTTGTGCAGAGATTTAATCCCGATAAACTTGAAATGCCAGGATATTTTATAGCTAAATTTGTGAAAAAATGAAGAAAATAATATTAGCAATTACAGAAAATTCTAACCATGAATTATTAACAATTGCAGAAAGTAGCTATAGGAAAAAATTTTCAAATTTAAAAATTTATGAGAAACCCATTTCCATTACTAAAGTTCCCTATAGAATCAATATTAAGGGGGAGAGACAATATCTTGCAGATGCTATATTGAAGGAAGGAGCTTCTTTATTGGAGGAGAACTCTGTATTAATTATCATTACAGACTTCGATATTTATACATATGGAACTAACTATATATTTGGTTTAGCAACTAAATATATGGGAATAGTTTCCTCCGCAAGAATAAATCCAAAATTTTGGAGCCAAATTCCTGAGATATATCAATATACAACAATGGGAAGGGAATTCTTTATAAAACAGTATGAAAAAGTTCTTTTACATGAATTAGGTCATACAATATCATTAACTCATTGTAATAATATCAAATGTGTGATGAAATTTTCAAATTCTCCAATAGAACTTTATTCAAAGGGAGAGAATTATTGCGAAAAGTGTCAAAAGTACATTAATGCTCATTTTTTATGAACTTTTCTCTTTAAGTAATGCCCACAAACCCTACAAAACTTCTCAAGTGGACCATAGGTAGCACCACACGCAGGACAATAGATTAGCCAAAAGTATCTCTTTTTAATTCCCTCAGTCATCATAGACTTAAATTTTAAGGATAATAAAGAACATAAATTTTGTAGACCATAATCATCGCTAACTATTATTGGATCCTTTCCCTCTTCTTTTAATTCAAGGGCTAAAGCTATAATACTTAAGTCAGTTTCCGAAAGATCCCATAAATCTCCGCTAGTATTTGCCTTTTGTCTTACAAGCTCTATAAATTCATGTCTAGGTGATTTCAATATTAATTTTCCTAGTGAAAGGCATAAATCTATAAAATCCCTAAGTCTGCTCCTTGAAAGCTCAGATATAACATTAGGAGTTATATAGTGTTCGCCCTTTACAAGCTGAGGATTAAAACCATGTATAAAGGCGGAGGTATCCAATATATATACTCTCATAAAATCATCTTATCCTTTATACGTTCATAGAACTTATATGGTTCAATTCTAATGAATTTAACTTGTTTCTTTGATTTCTCAATGATCACTGGTTTTTCACTAATAACCATACAAACTTCATCTCCATCTATTATTAGCATTCCATTTGAATTATGTAGAATTATTTCAATTTTGCTTGATAATGGTAGTATAAATGGACGAAGATTCATGGAGAGCGGACATATGAAAATAGCCTCTATGATATCCACCCAAGGATCTACTATGGCGCCTCCAGCAGATAGAGCATAAGCGCTTGCACCAGTAGATGTTGAAATAATTATGCCATCAGCCCTTCCTTTATGTAAAATAATTCCATCTTTTAAAAGGGATAAATGAATAATTTTAGATGGAATAGGGGAGGTTATTAGAGCTTCATTTAGTGCATAGTAGCTTTTATCCATATACCTTACATCTAGCATGGATCTTACGTCAAAATAATATTCTCCAGATAAAATCTTACTTATTACACTCTTAGCATTTTGAGGGGTTGTTTCGCATAGAAAACCCAACGTTCCAACTTTTATTCCAAGTATTGGTACATCATTTATTTTATGCGAAGCTCTAACTATAGTTCCATCTCCACCAATAACTATTACGAGATCGGCATGAGATTCATCAATAGCATCAAGCTTGTTCAACTCTTTATATTCTATATGAATATTTTTCAATTTTAAATATTCTCCAATTTCTTTGCTGATTTCCTCAGCCTCTTTTGATGTATGCTTATGAACTATAGCTACTTTAGATATCACAAGATCATTAAACTTCCTTAGTTTTAAATATTTGTTTGTAAATATTAGGATTGGTGATTTAATGGGAGAAATGACACCGAAAAAGAGAGCGCTTCTATGTATAACTGGAAATAAAAAGAAGGCAGATAGAATTTCTTGCTTTGATGTATTAACTACTGCTACAGTAGATCAAATGAATGCAGTAAAAGCACCATTTCCAGATGCGCACAGAGATCCAGAGCTATGCTTTAGACTTGCTGCAGCAGCGTGGGAAATAATTGGATTGGAAGGATTTAAGCTACCATTTGATCTTTGTATTGAGGCAGAGGCCTTAGGTTGTAAAATACATTGGGGAAGAATTGATAGACATCCAAGTGTGGAAGCTCCTGTCTTCAATGATTTAGAAGAATTTAAAGTTCCAGAGAAAATAATAGAAATGGGAAGATTTCCAATAAAACATGGAGTAGAAGAGAGATTAAGAAGGGAATATGGAGATTATCTGCCTATTGCAAATCAAGTTACTGGACCATTCACTGTCGCTGGACATATATTTGGAATAGAAAGATTTCTAATTTGGACAAAGAAGAAACCAAGAGAGAAAATTGAGGAAGTCCTTAGGCTTATTGCTGATATCAATATAGAGGACTCCAAGGAGGCATTGCGTAGTGGAGCTGATGTTATATGCATTGCCGATCCATCAGCAACATCTGATATAATCTCTCCACAATTCTTCAAGGAAACACTAGTGCCAATATACAAATATATGGTAAGAAAAATAGGAGCTCCAGTGGTATTACATATATGTGGAAATACAATGGCATATTTGCCATATCTTCCAGATACAGAAATAGATGCCTTCTCAGCTGATGCTCAAGTTCACATAGGGTTTGCTAAGCAAGTTCTAGGCGATAGAGTGGCAATTGTTGGTAATGTGCCCACTATAAGCGTATTATTACTTGGTAATCCACAAACGGTTAGAAAAGCTACAATAGAGGCAATAAGCCAAGGAGTGGATGTTGTCATGCCATCTTGTGGTATACCTCCTAGAACACCAACTGAAAACTTTAAGGCTATGGTAGAAGCTGCTCGATGTTGGGTATATGTGTGAGGTGAAGAGAAATGGTAAATAAGGATGAAATTATAAGTAAATTTAAAGAAGCTATAATAATTGGTGATGAAGAAGCTGCTGTAAGATTAGCTAAAGAAGCAATTGCTGCTGGTTTAGATGCTTATGAAATGGTCACAAAATACGGCGGAGAGGCTATGGAAGTTATAAATAAACAATATGAGGAAAAGAAAATTTTCGTTCCCGAGGTATTGCTTGCTGCTAATGCACTTAGTGCAGCTGTTGAAATACTTAAACCTCATATGAAGGTTGAAAAAACATCAATACCAGCTAAAGTAGTACTAGGTGTAGTGGAAGGAGATATTCATGATATTGGAAAGAACCTTGTAAAGATAATGTTAAGCTCTGCTGGTTTTGAAGTAATAGATCTTGGAAGGGATGTTCCCCTTCAGAAATTTATCGAAGTTGCTAAGCAGGAGAAAGCAGATGTTGTTGGAATGTCAGCATTAATGAGTACAACCATGCCTGGCATGAAGAAGGTAATAGACATGCTCAAAGATGCTGGAATAAGAAATAAAGTGAAAGTCATAGTGGGTGGAGCTCCTGTAACTGAGGAGTGGGCTCTTTCAATAGGCGCTGATGCTAGACCCAAAGATGCATCTGCAGCTGTAGGAATAACGAAGCAACTTGTTGAAAAATTGAGAAAAGAGAGAGGAGATAGCTGGTAATATTTTTTTTATTATGAGGTAATTAATATGTCAACCAAACCCGTGGAAATTGGAGATCTAAAAGAGGGGAGCTTTGTAGTTATAGATAATGTTCCATGTAGAGTAGTTTCCATTGAAAAATCGAAAACAGGAAAGCATGGATCGGCTAAGGCTAGAGTTACAGCTATAGGTTTATTTGATGGTGTGAAGAGAAGCATAGTTGCACCAGCAGATCAAAAAGTAGAAGTTCCAATAGTGGAGAAAAGATCTGGTCAAGTGCTTGCAATAATGAAGGATACAGTACAACTAATGGATTTAACAACATATGAGACTTTTGAAATAGAGAAACCTAAAAATGAGGAATTGCTTTCAAAGCTATCCCCTGGCATTGAAGTTGAATATTGGGAGATATTGAATAGAAGGCATATCGTAAGAATTAAATGAATTTTTATTTTGGGATACTATGGTTCTTGAGAATTTAGCATCATCATTAAACAATGCCATAAAAAAAGTTTTGAGAGCTCCAATAGTAGATGAAAAAATTGTAAAGGAATTGATAAGAGATATACAAAGAGCGCTTATTCAAGCTGATGTCAATATTAAGCTTGTTCTAGAATTATCAAAAAATGTAGAGAAAAAAATTCTTGAGGCTGAGCTTCCTCCTGGAATAACTAGAAGAGAGCTTGCAATTAAAGTAGTTTATGATGAGTTGGTATCACTTTTAGGAGGAGAGAAAGCAGAAGCTCCAAAATATGAGCGAGGCAAGTTAACAATTATACTCCTTATAGGAGTACAAGGCTCTGGTAAAACCACAAGTGCTTCTAAACTTGCATGGTACTTCAAAAATCAAGGCTATTCAGTAGGCCTTGTTTGTGCAGATAACTTTAGAGCTGGTGCATATGATCAATTGAAGCAACTTGCTGAAAAAATTGGCGTTCCCTTTTATGGTGAGAGGGATGAAAAAGATGCTGTGAAAATCTCAATCAATGGTGTTAATAAATTCAAAGAGAATAAAATTGAAATAATAATAGTGGATACAGCAGGAAGACACAAGAGAGAACAAGAATTGCTTGAGGAAATGAAGAAAATAGCAGATGCTATAAAGCCAACTGAAATAATGCTAGTTTTAGATGCAACAATGGGACAACAATCAGCTCAACAAGCTGAGGCCTTTAATAAAGTCACAAACATAGGGACAATATTCCTTACTAAGTTGGATGGAACAGCAAAAGGAGGAGGAGCAATATCAGCTGTAGCTTCCACAGGAGCAAGAATAAGATTTGTAGGAGTTGGAGAGGAACCAGATGAAATAGAATTGTTTAATCCAAGGAGGTTCGTAGGTAGACTCTTAGGAATGGGGGATATTGAAAGTTTAATTGAAAAATTCAAATCAATAGAGAAAGCTGAAAAGGAGGCTATGAGTACAATAGCTTCTGGAAAATTTACACTTAAGGATCTTTATGTCCAACTACAAACTATAAAGAAAATGGGACCTATTGGTAAATTGCTTCAATCAATTCCAGGAATGAGTATAAGTAATGAAATGATGAATATCACTGAGGAAAAAATGAAGAAATGGATGGTAATAATGCAATCCATGACCGAGGAGGAGCTTCTAAACCCAGATATAATAGATGGATCTAGAATGAAAAGAATTGCAAGAGGATCTGGTACTACAATTAAGGACGTAAGAGAATTATTGGATAATTATAGAATGAGTAAAAAGTACATAAAACAATTAATTAAAAAGCAGAAAGGTTTATATAAACTATTTAAAAAATGAGAGAGTATTCTCTTTTTGTTCCTTCAAATATTATTAATTCTAATGAAATTGGAATAGTAACAAGATTTGTGGTTGGAGCAATGATGCTCTCCCATGAAATTAGAAGGGATGTAAGAGTTAATATAGTCTTTAATGCTAGATTTTGTATAACCTTCAATGGTAAAAGCATGAGAAATGTTAGACCAGATGAAAGCTCCCTCTCTGGAATATTAAGGGCAGGACTTAGTAGGAGAGGAAGAGTATTACCAGGAGTAGTTATAAGAGAAGTGAATATTGAAAAATTCTTAAGTGAAGCTAAGGGGGCTAAATTGTTCTATTCAGAGCGTATTGGAAGAATACAAGAAGTTCCAGAAGATTTTTTTATAATTTTTCAATATCCTAAGCTGGAAATTGAAGAAATTTTATTAAAAATGAATTTCTCACCAATAAAGCTTGGTAAGAGGAATTATTTTCCAGATCAAGCAGCAGTCATATTAAATAATAGGCTTGATCGAAAATTGTTCGGAATTTAGAGGTGATGAAAATGATTATGGACTTAGTGAAGAATATGTTAATTAAATATCCATTATGTGATAGTTGCTTAGGAAGGCAATTTGGAGGACTTCTCAGAGGAATTACAAATAAAGAGAGAGGAAGAGCTTTGAAGCTTGCTCTAGCTTTAGAGGGGCATTTAAAGTTTTTAAAAGAGGGAAATGATGAACTTCTTAGAGCATTAGCAAAGAATGGAAATCTTCAATTTGCTATAAAATTATTAGATCTTACAAATGAAGATTTTAAATGTTACATATGTGAAGGTATTATGGAAAATATAGAAAATATTGCAAAGGAAGTTATTAAAGCATTAAATAATTATGAGTTTACCAATTTCTTGATTGGAATTAGAGTTTCAGGCGATATAGCTGAAAGAGAGGATAAACTTCGCTCAGAATTTGGAATAGAGTATGGAGAGTCCATAAGAATGGAATGTAGTAGAGAGATTGGAAAGGAGGTCTCTAAATTCACTGGAAAAAATGTAGAATTTAAGAATCCTGATATAGTAGTAATAGTGAGTATACCAAGCCTTAATATTAATGTTAACCCCATGCCAATCTACATCTTTGGAAGATATAGAAAGCTCATAAGAGGTATTCCTCAATCGAAATGGTATTGTTCTCGCTGTTGGGGAAAGGGATGCGAAAAATGTAATTGGACTGGGAAGAAATATCCAACATCAATTGAAGAGCTTATAATTGAGCCAATCTTAATGGCCACAGGTGGTAAAAGGGCAAAATTCCATGGAGCTGGTAGAGAGGATGTAGATGCCATAGTCTTAGGGAATGGAAGGCCCTTTATTGTTGAAATAAAGGAGCCAAAGAAAAGAGCTATTGATTTGAAGTATTTAGAAGAAACAATAAATAGGAATGCTGAAGGAAAAGTGGAGGTCCTTGAACTTAAATATTCCAATAGAAAAACCGTAAAGAGAATAAAGGAAAGATCAAGAATAGTAGAAAAAACTTATAGAGCATTAGTAGAAATAGGAAGAGAGATTTCCAGTGAAGATATTGAGAAACTAGAGAAAAGTTTTAATTCATGCAATATTTATCAATACACTCCAACTAGAGTATTGCATAGAAGAGCAGATAAGTTGAGGATAAAGAAGGTATATGAAATGAAGGTAAGGAAGATTAGCGATAGAACAATGGAATTAATAGTTAAATGTCAAGGAGGGCTATATGTAAAGGAGCTTATATCTGGAGATGGTGGAAGGACTAGACCAAGTATAGCAGAAGTATTAGGCACTGAAGCAAAATGTATAGAATTAGATGTAATATCAATAAATGAGGAGGATTAGCATATGAGGCATTCATCAGGATATAGAAGTAGAACGAGAAAATTATTAAGAAGAAGTATAAGAGAGAAGAGCAATCCAATAACAAGGATTCTAATGGATTATAATGAAGGAGATAGAGTTGTAATTAAAATAAATCCTAGCTTTGTAAAAGGAATGCCACATAGAAGATTCCATGGAAAAACTGGAATTATAATGGGAAAAAGAGGAAGAGCATATGTTGTAAAAGTCCTCATGGGAGATTTTGAAAAGACTATAATAACAAGACCAGAACATATTGTTCCATTAGAGGGAAGATAAATGCCAAAGGAAATTGTAAGAGAAGAAGTTCTCAGTCTACCTCAGGTAAAGAAGCTCTTAGAGAAGAGATTTAGTGAAGGAGAACCAAATTATTTACAGAAAATCACCTACGATTATGTTACAAAATTTTCAAAACTTCCTTCAGAAAAAGCTGAAGAGCTTTTGAATAAGCTTAAAGCTGAAGGAATTTCTCCAGAATCCGCTGCTCAAATAGTGAATATAATGCCTAGTGTAATTGATGAATTGAGAGTTTTAGTATCCACTGAGAAGAAACTTTTTCTTCCCTCAGAGTTGGAGAAAATTTTGAGTATAATTAATTCTTTTAGGGAGTAATTTTTATATTGAGGGATTAAGAATTGCCTGAGGATCAAACTAAAAGATATTATGAAGACTATGCTTATGTTTTGGATTATCTTCAATTTGGTCACCCCAAGGATATAAGACCCTTCTATAAAAGAGAGCCATTGGTTCAAGCAATTGGTGAGAATTTTTTCACTCTTCTCGAACTTGTACCTATACCTGGTGTAACTTTTTCACCAAAGGAAAGAATAGCAATTGGAAAATTCGAAAGAACTAAAATAAGTCATGTAAAGAGAAGAATAGAATATGAAGATTTAACACAAACTGCAAAGGAAGAGCTAGAGTCGATAATAGAAGAAATAGTTTCAAAGAATGAGGCTAGATTCATAAATTTTTTCAATAATGCAGGACCAATTACTACAAGAATGCACTCCTTAGAATTACTTCCTGGTGTGGGGAAAAAATTAATGTGGCAAATAATAGAGGAAAGGAAGAAAAGTCCATTTCAAAATTTTGAGGATTTTCAGAAGAGATTGCATATACTTGATCCTAAGAAAATGATTGTAAAAAGAATATTAATGGAGATTAAAAACGAAGATAAATACTATATATTTTGTAAACCTCCTTCAAAAAAGGAGTAGAAAAATTGGAATTGCTCAAATGGACATTAAATATAATCGAGAAATATGGCATAAAGCCTAGACAGAAATATGGACAGAATTATGTCATAGATGAAAAAATGATAGATTGTATTTTAAATGCCGCCGATCTTAGCCATAATGATATTGTTCTAGAGATAGGAGCAGGAATTGGAACTCTTACCATTAGGCTTTCAGAAAGAGTAAGAAAAGTCATAGCTGTTGAATCAGATAAAAAATCAATAAAATCGCTTTCAGAAGTCTTAGCTGAAAGGAATAATATCGAAATTATTGAAGGAGATATTATGAAGATGCCACTGCCTAAAGTGGATAAAATAGTCTCTAATTTACCATTTTCAATTTCAACACCAATTACATTTAAATTGCTCTCAGAAGGGATTTTCAAATTAGCTGTTTTAACTTATCAAAAAGAAGTTGCAGATCGACTAATAGCGAAGCCAGGTAGTAGTGAATACTCTAGGCTTAGTGTTGCCATTAGCCTATTAGCAGAGGTTGAAAAAGTGAGGGATTTTCCACCAGAGTCATTCTATCCAAAACCAAAGGTCTTCAGCACCATAGTTAGAATAAGGAAGAAAGAAATCGATATAGATTGGAAGACTTTAGACTTTCTATTGAAGGTTTTATTCTCTCAAAGAAGAAAAAAGCTTGGAAATGCATTAAAAGTACTTCAAAAGCTTTCTGATTTTGAAATTGATATAGATAGAATTAATTTTAAGCTATTAGAACGAAGGGTTTTTGAACTTGAACCAAGGGAATTTTTATACTTGAGTACATTATTGACTAGAAGATTATGAAGAGAGTAAAAATAAGGGATAGGACAATATTAATCTATCCTGAAGTTTATGAGCCAGCTGAAGATTCTTTAATGTTAGTGGATGCTGCTTCATCTATTGCCTTTGGAGATCATTTAGATTTATGCTGTGGTACGGGAATTGTTGGATTATTTACAGCTGATAAAGTAAATTCAGTAACTGCCATAGATATAAATCCAAATGCCATTAAAAATACAAAAGAGAACTTCAAAATAAATGGCTTTTATGAAAAGTTGAATGTTATTATTGGAGATTTATTCACACCATTAAAAAATGTGAAGTTTGATATTATTACTATAAATCCTCCATACTTATGGGATGAAGAACCAAAGGACGTATCATGGAATGGAGGAGTTGAAGGAAGGAAGATAATTGATAGGTTTATAAAAGAAGTGGGAAATTTTTTAAATGATGATGGAAAAGCCCTATTGGTGCAATCCACACTAAATGATGTAAATAAAACATTGAGTTTAATTAATAGAATGGGGTTGTATGGAAGAGTATTAATGGAGCAAAGATTTATGTTTGAAGGAATAGTTGTAATAGAAGTTACAAAATAGAAAAACTAAAATATTATATTTCTAAGTGAAGTTTGGGGATTTAAAATGCCAGAAAGACCAGCGCATTGCTATAGATATTTCGATACTCCAGCTTATACTAGGATAGAGTATATTAAGTCCATACCTCAATCAAAGATTACAAAATTTGAATTTGGAAATTCAAAGGGCAATTTTCCTGTGAAGTTAACATTGGTTCCTTTAGAGGCTGGACAAATAAGACATAATGCCCTAGATGCTGCAAGGATTGTTGCTACCAAATATTTATCCAGCACACTTGGAGAAAATAATTATTATATGAAGATCAGAATATATCCTCATCAAATATTACGTGAGAATAAAATGATGGCTTTTGCTGGAGCAGATAGGCTTCAAGATGGAATGAGAAAAGCATTTGGAAAACCAGTAAGTAGAGCTGCAAGAGTTAAAGCACTTCAACCAATAATGGACGTCTATGTTCCAGAAGGAAAAGAGGAGGTAGCAAAAGAAGCTTTAAGAAGAGCTAGTTCAAAAATTCCCATGCCCTCAAGAATTATTCAAATTTCATTGTAAAAATGAACAATATTGTACCATATGATTTTGAGGTTGAAAGGCTTAGAAGGGAATTAAAGGATGCAAAAAATATTTTTATTCAAGCTCCTGATGGTTTAAAGCCATATTTAATAGAAGTATTGAAGGCTTTATCTTCAAAAAATATCATAATTTCAACAGATCCATGTTATGGAGGTTGTTATATACTAGATGATATAGCAAAAGAAATTGGAAGCGATGCTATAATTCATTTTGGACATGAAAAATTCATTGAAAAAGAGAAAATCCCTACAATTTACATAAAATGCACTTATATAGGATCATTGGAAGATTTAATTAGAAAGACCAAAGAAAGAATTATGAAGAATAATTATAAGAATGTAGCAATTTTTACAAATGCTCAACATATAGATGTATTGGAAAAATTCATAGATAGCATTAGAACTTCTAACATAAATGTAATTAATGGAGGACTAGTGCTTGGTTGTAGGATGGATAAAGTTAAGGAAGTTTCAAACTCTATGGATGCAATATTCTATCTAGGGGGAGGGGATTTTCATGCTCTTGGTATATCATTGGAAATAGAAAAGCCAGTCTATGTAATCGATCCCTATAGAAATGAAATAAGAGAAATATCAGCAATAAAGAAGAAGGTTATTGCTGAGAAATGGTGGACAATTCATAGAGCAAAGGATGCAAAAATTCTGGGAATTGTCATTGTCGCTAGGAAGGGACAATTTAATATGGATATTGCTATGAAGTTAAAGACTGAATTTGAGAAAGTTAAACGAAATGTAGTTTTATTAATAGCAGAAGAGGTAAATTGGGAGAGATTGGCTCCATTTACATTTATAGATGCCTTTATAATAACTGGATGTCCAAGAATTGCGCTAGATAATAGAGAAACATTCTATAAACCAGTATTGAATATTGAAGAGGCCTTTGAACTTTTGAAAGTGATTAAAAAATGATATCCTCTAAATCTGAGTTGGAAATTAAATTAGAAAAAATTGAAAAATTTGAAAATCCTAAGTTGATTTTAGAACAATATAGACTTCCAGCGCCATTAGCAGCTGAGATCTTGTGGTATATACAGATTAGATTTAGAGATATTGCTGGAAATATAATAGCAGATTTGGGATGTGGTACTGGAATATTAGGAATAGGATGTGCATTGCTTAATGCAAACTATGTGATTGGAGTTGATATCGATCGCAATGCAATAAATAAGGCTCGAAAAGCCTCTATTGAATTTGAAGTTTCAGATAGAATTGACTTCATAATAGGAGATATAAAAAATCTAAATCTTAAGGCAGATGTCGTAATTCAAAATCCTCCATTTGGGGTAAGAAAAAAAGGAGCAGATAGAAACTTCATTATTGCTGGTCTTAGAATAGCTCCAAAGGTATATTCGATTCATAAAGGTGGTGAACAAGTTCGCAGATTCATAATAAAGTTTGTAGAGCAAATAGGGGGGAAAGTGGTGGAAGAGGTTCCGTTAAAGATAAAGCTCCCTCCTTCTTACCATTTTCATAAGAAAAAGTTTCATGTATTTGAGGCATGTCTTTATAGGATTGTGAGGGAAGGAAAATGATGAATGGTATTAAAGTAACAATCCCAGGAGATCAAATTGGTGTGGAAGAGGAATTCATGCCAGGAAGTGGAGTTTATATTGAGAATGGTAAGATATACTCCTCTAAGCTTGGCCTTCTAGTAATAGATAATAAGAATAAAAAAATAAATGTGGAGGAAAAAACTAGATTAGCAATTCCAGAAGTGGGAGATCTAATTGAAGGAATTGTTATAGGTCCAATGAGGGAGGATTCAACTGTTGTGGAAATTATTAAAATTTTAAATAAAAAAGATTTAAGAGGAAAATTTACTGGCATACTTCATATATCTCAGATATCAAGAGGAAGATTGAGCACAATTTTGAGTGCAGTTAGTCTAGGGGATTGGATATTAGCCAAGGTTATAACTTCATGGCCACCATATCAATTATCCACATTAGAAAATGATCTTGGAATTATATATTCAACATGTCCAAAGTGTGGTAAGGAGTTAATTTTGAAAAAAGAAAGACTTTATTGCGATAAGGATAAAATATTCATAAGAAAGAAAGTATCTTCAAAGTATTTGATAAAGGAGGATTGAGTTTGATAAAAATAATAAAGTATAATGAAAATTGGCTTGAATTGGAGCTCACTGAAGATGATCACACCATAGGTAATTTACTAAGAGGAATATTGATGATGGATGAACATGTAAAACAAGCAGGATATAGAGTAATACATCCAATAACTGGAGGCATAAGGATTGTAATTCACATGGATGGAAAGGAATCACCAAAAGATGCATTAATAAACGCTTTATTAAAAATTGAGAAGGATGCTCAAGAATTGAGGGAAAAAATTAGCCATATTCTAAAGGAGAGAAGGACTTGAAGCCCATAGATAATATTAAAGAATGGGCAAAATTAGGAGATTCATTTTTGAACTTCGTTTATTCCGTAGCAAAAACAAAAGCCATTGGAAGGCCTACTGGAGGGAGGGTTCCAAATAAAGTATTATTAAAGGCCCTGAGAATTTCTGGAATAAATGAAATAAAAGAATTTAAGGAGGATATAGTAGAGGCATTATTGGGCTATGCATGGTTCTATGGATTTTTATCATTAGAAGAAGCTATTGAAGTTGTTTCTAATAGAATTTCAAATATGAATTTTGAGAGTAAATCCTTAGAAATGGAGACCTTAGCTAAAGCACTCTCAGAACTATTGGAAATGGTGAAAGATAGATTTGAAAAATAGAAAGAAAGAGGCAAGAACTATTGTATTGGATTATTTAAAGGAGGGGGATCTCGTAATTGCAATTATATTTAGAGGATGTTGGATAGATGCAATAACCATGAAAAGAGGCTTAAGAAGCTTTGAAGAAATCACTTCTTGGTTAAAAGAGGAAGGATATCTATGTGAAATCTCTTATATAAGCAATAGCATAAAGGAACATTTTGGTCCATTGAATCTACCTATAACTTATTGTTGTATAAGGAACTTGAATATGGCAAAAATATTAATAGAGGGTGTAAGAGATTGGCTGAATAGTTTTATTAAGGATGTTTTATAAGCTAAAATTATTAAAACTTTGAAGGGGATCTAATTTGGAGTTCTGTCCAAATTGCAAAAATTTACTTCTCATGGATAGGAAGAGGAACGTAATGAAATGTAAAAAATGCGGTTATGAAAAAGAAGCTAAAAATACAAGCTATAGGGTTGTTGAAACCTTGAATATCTCAAAGGAGACTTTAATTATAAAGGAGATAAAGGAAAAAGTTGATGCTACACTTCCAAAAACCAAAGCAGAATGCTTAAAATGTGGAAATAGAGAGGCGTATTATTGGATGATGCAAACAAGAAGAGCAGATGAAGCACCTACTAGATTTTATAGATGTACTAAATGCGGACATACTTGGAGAGAATACGAATAGATAAATATATCCATAGTTTAATAAAAAAAGAATTGGTGAGTTTTATGTTTAGAGCAATACTATCAGATGGAAAGATTTGGAGGGATATAATAGAATCTATATCTATTTTAGTGGATGAAGGAGTATTCATAGCAGGACCCAATGGAATAAGGCTGAGAGCTATGGATCCTTCAAGAGTAGCCATGGTGGATTTAGAATTGCCAGCTTCAGCTTTTGAATCATACGATTGTAAAGATGAAATACCAATTGGAGTGAATTTTGATGATATGAAGAGTATTATGAAAAGGGTTAAAACTGATGAGAAGTTATCGCTTGAAAAAAGTGAGAGTGAGGCCAGATTAAAAATAAAATTCCTTGGAAAATTCACAAGAACTTTTTCATTGCCCCTTCTTGATATTGGAAAGGAGGAACTTTCCGTTCCAAAAATTACATTTTCAACAAATATAAAACTACTGGTATCTGCACTTGAAGATGCTATAAAGGATGCTGAGGTTGTGAGCGATTTCATTAAAATAATAGTGGAAAGAGATTTATTGAAAATAATTGCTTCAGGTGATAGAGGCGAAGTTGAAATAGAAATAACAAAAGATAGCGGTGAATTACTATCAATAGAGTTTAGTGAGCCTTCTCATGCATTATATAGCTTAGCTTATCTTAAGAAGATGATGGTTGCCACTGATTTATCTGATGTATGCACTCTAATGTTTTCAACCGATATGCCATTGAGGCTTGATTTTAATATGGCAACTGGAGGAAAAATTACCTATTATCTAGCTCCAAGAATGGAGGCGGAATAAAACTCTAATTATGTTGACCATAGAAGATTTAGCCAAATATCCATTTTTGAATAAAGCTACTTCATATATAGCACAGTTTGGTTTAACATTAGATGATTTTTCCAGTGGAGAATTTAATAAAATAATCGATAGAGCATTAATGAAGTTGAAATATGCTATCGAAGGGAAAATTCTTAGAATAGATTCCTCTGAACTTGATATTGAGATATTATCTCATGCCTTAGCGCTAGCATTAGCATATGGTATGAAAAATGCATGGATTGTAAGAAGGTTTGCTAATATTGAACAGAAGAAATGCTATGAATTAATGAAAGCGGAGGAATCGAAAAAGTTAATTGAAATAGCAAAGGATGGATTTGGCTGGAACCTTGAGTTAGCAGATATAAACGGCTATGATTTCAGTATGCCTTTGAATCAATTTCTTCAAATTGCTCCAAAATTCCAATCTCAAAGTTGGAAGCTTGTTAACTTTATGGTTTCTAATGGAAAAGTTTACATCAAGAAGGAGAAGATCGCCAGGTTGCTATCTGAAGCTGTAAAAATCAAAATATTGAAAAAAATGGAGGAAGAGGAAGTTAAAAGAATGAAAATACCAGAGGAATTAGCCATCAAACTGAAGGATATTAAGAAACTCATTAGAAGTAGAAGGGAAATTATGGAAGAAAGGGAAGTTCCTAAAGAGGGAGCCATTCCTCCATGTATTTCAGCAATTATGAAGGATGTAAAAGAAGGAAAGCCAGTATCACATATGGCAAGATTTACAGTAACAGCCTTTCTATTAAACATAGGAATGAGTGTAGAAGAAATTTTCAATTTTTTCAAAAATATTGCAGATTTCGATGAAAATAAGGCGCTATATCAAATAAGACATATTGCAGGTATGATTGGATCCAAAACAAAATATATTCCACCAAAGTGTGAAGTTCTAAAATCCTCAGGGCTTTGTATAAATCAAGATAAATATTGTGAAAAGGTAAAACATCCTTTACAATACTATAAAATAAGGAGGAAAGGCTTGTGAATATAATATTTCAAGCATTCAAGAGATATTATAGCAATATAAATCCTAGCGATTTACATATAATCGAGTTAGAAAAGAGGGAAATAGCATTAATACCATTTAAAGAGGAAAGGATGATTAGACATATTAGTTTTAAGGATCTTACTTCCTTGAAAAATTATTTAGAGAATAATGTTCCTTTACATTTATACTATTCATCAGCATATTATGGGAATCCTCAAGCAGAAGATATGAATGCTAAATGCTGGGAAGGAGCTGATTTAATATTTGATGTAGATGCCGATCACATACCTACGGATTGTAAAAATTTACATGATAAATGGTTTTGCTTAAATTGTAATGAATATGGTTTTGGAGTACCTCCAGAGGATTGTCCAAAATGTAAGCAAAGGAAAATAGATGTAACTACATGGATTTGTGAGAAATGTCTTGATATTGCAAAAGAGGAGGTATTGAAGCTAATAGATGAATATTTAGTTCCAGATTTTGGCATTAACAGCAAGGATATAGAGATTTGTTTTTCAGGACATAGGGGATATCATATTCACATTCAATTGGAGGATTTTAGGAAACTTAGTGGCGATGGAAGAAGGGAGATAGCAGATTATGTTAGAGGAATAGGAATTGATTTAAGAGCTCATGGATTGAGATTAATTAATGGAATAGTTTTTGGACCGGATATTAGAGATCCTGGATGGAGAGGAAGAATTGCTAGAGCATTTTATGAATATATTAGTAAATCTTCAATAGAGGAACTTGAAAAGATATTAGGTAAAAAAGCAGAATTAATAATTAGTAAAAGGGAAAAAATTCTTGATAGTATGATGATGAATGGTACAAAGTGGTTTATTCCTAAAGGGATTGGAATAAAAAAAATTTCAAAAATAGTAGAAGTGGCAATAAAACGAAATTTATGTAATATTGATGAGAGGGTAACCATAGATATCAAAAGATTAATAAGATATCCAAATAGTCTACATGGAAAGACTGGATTAAAAGTATGTAGGCTTAGTTATAGTAATTTAAATAAATTTGATCCATTAAAGGATGCGGTTGTATTTAAATCTGGAAGTATTAAGATATATGTAAAGGAAGTGCCAAAGATAAGAATGGAGGATTATGAATTAGGACCTATAAAGAATGAAGTTTTAGAGGTTCCAGAAAGCTTAGCCATATATTTAATATGTAAGGGTGCTGCGGAGATGGGAAAGTGAGCTATAAGAAGCTTCTTGAACTTTGGATAAATGAGCGTGAAAGCAAGGAGTTGGTAGAGCTTAGTAAGGAAACCATAGAAGAATTGAAGAATTATTTGGAATCATTAGAGGAGATGGAAGATGAGTTAAAAGAATTGAGAGAAATTGAAATTCAAAGAGTTAAATGGCTTCTGAATAATATAAAACAAATTAGAAGAGAGAAAATTATTAAAAAAATGATGGAGAAAGCTGAAATTGATGATTTTTTCAGTAAGCTTAATTTAACATTAGGAAAAAGAGCTACGAAAAAGATATTAGTAAGAATTCTTCAAGATGTTCCATCATTTGTAGGAGCAGATATGAAAATATATGGCCCCTATAAGGCGGAGGATGTAGTACTATTGCCTGAACAAAATGCAGAAGCATTAATAAAGAGGGGAATGGCTATCATAATAGAAAGGGGGAATGATGAAGTATGAAAGTACCAAAGGAAATAAGAACCTATTGTCCAAGATGTAAAACTCATACCACTCATACAGTGACACTTTATAAAAAAGGTAGAGATAGAGCTTTAGCCGAAGGTGCAAGAAGATATGAGAGAAAAAAGAAAGGATATGGTAGTTCAAGAAAACCAGTTCAAAAGAGGTTTGCAAAAACTACAAAAAAACTTAGTCTAAAGTTGAAATGTAAAAAATGTGGCTATCAAAAGCAAAGAAGAGGAATAAGAATAAAGAAATTAGAAATTGTATGAGGGGAGCTATTTGAGAAAAAGAGAAATTTTAACACCATCGCCAAAAAGTAAGTTTCTTAAGATTAAATGTTCAGATTGTGGTAATGAACAAATAATATTCTCTCATGCATCCACCTTAGTTAAGTGTAATATTTGTAATAAGGAATTAGCAATGCCAACGGGAGGAAAAGCAAAAATTTTAGCTGATAAAATCAAGGAAATCTTAGAGTAATTGGTGGATAATTTGACCTTGAAAAAAAGGGATTTTCCTGAAGTGGGGGAGCTTGTAATTGCAACCCCCACTAAGATCTATGATCATGGTGCCTATGTAAATCTAGATGAGTTTGATAAAGTGGGCTATGTTCCAATAGGTGAGGTAGCATCCACTTGGGTCAAAAATATAAGAGATTACATAAAGGAAGGACATAAACTTGTGCTCAAAGTAATAAGGGTTGATGAAAAAAAGGGCCATATAGATCTCTCCCTTAAAAAAGTCACAGATAGAGAGAGAAAAGAGAAATTAATACAATGGAAGAGATCAAAGAAGGCTGAAAAAATACTAGAAGAGGCAGCATTAGAGTTAAAGAAAACTATGAAGGAGGCAATAGAAAAAGTTGGAATACCCTTGGAGGATCGCTTTGGAGATTTGTATGCTGCAATGGAGGCCTCAGTAGTAAATGGACCAAAGGCCCTTGTTGAGGTAGGAATATCAGAAGCTTGGGCAAAAAAAATCTATGAAATTGCAAAACATCATATAGAGCTGCCAACTGTAAAAATCTCAGGAATTTTAACTTTAAAATCAACAAAGCCTAGAGGCATGGAAGATATTAAAACTGCATTATTACTAGGAGAGGAAAAAGAAGGCGTAGAAATCACTAATTTAGGCTCACCAAGGTATAGAATTGAAGTTACAGCTAGGGATTATAAAACAGCTGAGGCAATATTAAAGGAAACCGTAGATAAAATAATAAATAAAATTACAGAGCTAGGAGGCACAGGATCTTTTACTAGGTGAATCTAATTGAAAATAAAAATGTTAAAGTGTAAGTCCTGCGGAGAATATACTTTAAGAAGTGATAAATGCCCATATTGTGGCGGAGCTTTAAGAAGCCCTCATCCCGCTAGATTTTCTCCAGATGATAAATATAGTAAATATAGATTGAAGTTAATTCTATCAGAAAAAACTCAAGAATAATTCACTTTGTATATTAATACCCAATAATTATTTGAGTGATAAACAAGTTCAAAATTCTCGAGAGGTTCTATGTAAACACCTAGCAATTTATTATAACCTTCTCTGAAGGGATGGAATAGGAGCTTATAGAGAAGAGTTGATGATGCTTTAGAGCCTACTGGAAGAGGATAGTTTATTGTTCTACCACCTACATTTAAAGGTAAATATCCAATGTAATTCTTTACGTCATAGCCAGCTATTGCCATCATAGCTGTTGATTTCTCAAAATCTCCAATCACAGACCATGGAGGCAATCCTATTAAGGGATCTGTTGCAGCAATAAGCCATGGTTCAAATACAACTACATATTCTACTCTCATCATTTTAAATATTTCTAATCCATAATTTTCATCATTTAAAAAGGCTTCAGCAATTAATTTTATTTGAGTTCCATTTATTGTGGAATTATCAGCTATAACAGATTTATTGGCTATTACATTTATCCAATAACCATAATCCCACCAACATCCAACTATACTACTTTGTGGTATGTTATCCCTCATCCAGTTTAATGCATCTATCCAATCATTAATACTAGCAGCATATCCAGTGCATCCTGAGACCAACATTACAGGTCTACTT
The DNA here is from genome assembly GCA_025057955.1 of Candidatus Methanomethylicaceae archaeon. Taxonomy (GTDB): domain Archaea; phylum Thermoproteota; class Methanomethylicia; order Methanomethylicales; family Methanomethylicaceae; genus JANXER01. Next base: position 80,738 of record JANXER010000001.1, read on the forward strand.
GAGGCTCTTATGCTCGAATATACTGCAGGAACAAAACCAGCAGCAATTATTATTAAAATTATAATTCCATAAACTCTTCCCAATTGTTTGGCACGAGCTTTTTTACTCTTAGTATTACTCTTAGTAGCTTCTTTTTTAGTAAATCGATGAATTATATTATTTATAGCTAATCCACTGAGCATTGCAATAGCTGGAGCAACAATTATTAGAAGCCTTATGTATATTGCTGCACCATAAACAGCCATTAATGCAAATAGAAAAATGAATATATCTTCACTTTTCATCCCTTTAAGTGCAAAATAAGCTCCTGCTGGTGCTAATAATATCAAGATGTGATAATTATAGAAAAATGCAGCCCATGTTGCTGGAAATTGCTCGCCCACAGTTCCAACTATAGGTGCTTCTAATCTAGCAAGAGGATTTACGAATAATAAAAACTTCCCAGCAATTGGACCAAGCACTCCACTTAGCACTAAAATTATGGCAATTGTAATTATTGAAAAAACTCCACCTATAACAACCTTTCTTCTTAAGTTTTTATCTTGAATGAAGGAAGTTGCTGCCATAACAAGGCATGTTATAAATGAGGTCATTGGAGCTGCAGTATAGGGAGATATGGCAGCGTAAATACCAATGTTTGGAGATAATGCCATTGAAAACATAGCAATAGAAGAGATTATGGTTATTACAATAGAGAGACGGAAGTTCCATCTTCCAAGTAAAACTAATACTATAGTGTAAAGAGCGAGAAAATTAAGTGGATAAAGATAAGCCCCCCAACATATCACCATATATCCAAGAGCTAATCCAGAAATTATTGCATAAGGTATGGTCTTGGACTTCAAAGCTTTTACAAAAAAGACTAATGATATAAACATCCCCAATAATCCTGTAGCTTCAGTGTCAAAAAATCCAAGACCAGTTCTTTGTATTGAAGTGGGATCTATTGCGAAAACAAATGCAGAAAACAATCCAACAAAACTATTTACAAGCTCCTTTCCTAGTATAAATATCAATAATGTTAAAATTGCTCCAGAAAGTATAGGAAAGAAGGCTAGTGCTTCTTGTAGTGTTACATTTATTCCAATTTGTTTAAGAAAAATATAAAATAATGCTCCAGTAAAAGGAGGGCCTAATTGTGCAGATTTTGGTACATCAGTTCCCCAAGGGGCCCATCTTGTAGGATCAAACCAAGAAAACCATGAAGAAAAACCATTTTCCAATATATACATAGCACCTTTATAATGAATATATGGATCAAATTCATCAAGATAAACTCCCCAGCGCATAGGAAGCAATCTTATTATAACTGCTAAGGATATTATTCCAATGAGTATAATATATGTCATAGTTTTTCTCAAATTTAAGATTCTCATGATACTACCTCTTTCAATAAACTTCATATAATAGAAACATTTAAACCCTATGGTTAAATATGAAAGTTCAATAGAACTGCATAAACGTGATTGTATATGATTGGCCTCCTTCCAAAAGAGTATAATGCTAAAAAAATCGAGGAAGAAATTCATTATTTCTGGGAGAGAAATAGGATATATGAGGAATCAAAAGTTAAAAGAGGAGATAAATTCTATTTCTTGGATGGTCCTCCATATGTAACTAATCCTATTCATGTGGGAACCGCTTGGAACAAAATTCTCAAGGATGTTTACATTAGGTACTTTAAGATGAGGGGTTATGAAGTAAGAGATCAACCAGGCTTTGATATGCATGGACTTCCAATAGAAGTAATGGTTGAGAAGAAGCTCGGAATAAAAAGTAAGAAGGAAATAGAGGAAATGGGAATTGATAATTTTGTAAATGCATGTAAGCAATTTGCATTGGAAAATTTGAAAATTGCAACAAAACAATTCAAAAATTTAGGAATTTGGATGGAATGGGATAAACCATATAGAACGATAGATAATAGTTACATAGAATCTGTTTGGTGGTTGATAAAAAGAGCATATGAAAAGGGTTTGCTTGCTCAAGGAAAAAAGATAGTGCATTGGTGCCCAAGATGCGAAACTGTACTTGCGGGATATGAAGTAACAGAGGAATATAAAGAGATTGAAGAGGATTCCATATATGTTAAATTTAGGATTGAAGGAAGAGAAAATGAGTATATAGTAATATGGACAACTACTCCATGGACGCTTCCAGCGAATTTAGCAGTAATGGTTAATCCAAATTTCATTTATGCTAAAGTGAAGATAGAAAATGAATATTATATCATGGCTGAAGAACGAGTTCCATATGTGCTTAATGGATTGAAATATGAAATTATAGAGAAAATCCCAGGAAGTGCACTAGAGTGGTTGAAATACATACCTCCTTTAATTGATGAAGTACCAGAGCAGAAAAAGTTTTCAGCTCACTTTGTAGTATTGAGTGAAACCTATGTTACATTAGAGGAGGGCACAGGATGTGTTCATGTGGCACCAGGACATGGAGAGGAGGACTTTGAGATTGGAAGGATTTATGGTCTTCCAGAATTCTGTCCTGTTGATGAAAGAGGTAGATTTACTATAGAAGGAGGAAAGTACTTTGGAAAAACTGTAAGAGAAGCAAATGAAGAAATTATAAGAGATTTAGAGAGAAAAGGACTTCTTTTGAAGAAAGAAAGGATGAAACATAGATATCCACATTGTTGGAGGTGTAAAACTCCATTAATATTAAGACTTGCGAATCAATGGTTCATAAAGGTCACCAGTATAAAGGAGAAAATGCTTGAGGAAAATGAAAAGGTCATTTGGGTTCCAGAATGGGCGGGTAAATCGAGATTTGGAAATTGGATAAAGAATGCAAAGGATTGGGTGATTTCAAGGCAAAGATATTGGGGAATTCCTCTGCCCATATGGATTTGTGAAAAATGTGGAGAATATGAAGTAATAGGATCAATATTTGAGCTTAAGAATAAAGCTGATTTCATTCCTAATGATATAGATTTACACAGACCCTGGGTGGATAATATTAACATAAGGTGCGAATGTGGAAATAAAATGAAAAGGGTTAGTGATGTTGTGGATGTTTGGATGGATTCTGGTGCAGCATCCTTTGCATCCTTGAACTATCCATTAATAAAGGAGGAATGGGAGAAATGGTGGCCGGTAGATCTTGTGCTTGAGGGACATGATCAAACAAGAGGATGGTTCTATACGCTAATGATATGTAGCATTATAGCTTTTGATTCAGCACCTTATAAGAGGGTATTAATGCATGGCTTCACAGTGGATCAAGAAGGAAGAGCAATGCATAAGTCTCTAGGCAATGTGATTTATCCTGAGGAAGTAATAGAAAAATATGGTAGAGATGCATTAAGATGGTATGAGCTTGGATGTACAACATGGGAGGATCTTAGATTTACATGGAAGAGTATTGAGGATGTTTCAAGGTTTATAAATATACTTTGGAATACATACTATTTTGCTAGTCTTTATATGAATTTAGACAAATTTTCCCCAGAAAATTATACTTTTGAAATTTTCAGGGATGAGGATAAATGGATATTATCAAAGTTTACACATCTAGTAAAAAAAGTCACAGAAAGTATGGAAAATCTCTGCGTCTTTGATGCTGTAAGAGAGCTTGAGCATTTTATGAAGGAGGAACTCAGTAGATGGTATATTAAAATAATAAGAAGGAGAATATGGAAGGAGATGGAAGATCCTGATAAAACTTCGGCATATTTGACAATGTACGAAGTTTTATTCAATTTCTTGAAAATGATTGCACCAATAATGCCCTTTATTTCTGAGAAGATATATCAAGAAGTATTTAGAAAATTGCCAAAGATGCCAATAAGTGTACATTTACTAGATTGGCCTAAAATCGATGATAAAATGAGGGATGAAGAATTAGAGGAAGATATGGAAATTGTAAAAGAAATTGTAGAGAAATCTTATGGAATTAGACAAAGTTCTAAAATAAAAATAAGACAACCTTTAAGGAAGCTCATAGTTGTTTCTAATGATGAAAAAGTGATAAGAGCAATATCTAGACTTAAGAGCATTATATTGGATCAAGCTAATGTGAAGGATGTGGAGATTGTATTACCAGAGGAGGAGAAAATAAGAGCTTATTCTCTTGTACCTAATTTTTCAGTAATAGGACCTATGTATAGAGAGAGAAGTAAAGATATTGCAAAGCTAATAACCAATATGAATGCAGAAGAAGTAATGAAGGCACTAAAGGAGGGATTGCCAATAATTGTGGAATTTGAGGGAGAGAAAATTGAACTTAAAAAAGATTATTTCATTATAAAACAAGTTCTTCCAGAAAATTATAGAGAGGAGAATTTCAGCCTTGGAACAATTTATATGGATATTACTAAGGATGAAGAGTTAATAGTAGAAGGACTTATGAGAGATATAATAAGAAGAGTACAAGAAATGAGAAAGCGAGCGGATTTGAAAGTAGATGCCTATATAAAAGTTTGGATAAGCACTTATTCTGAAGAAATTAAAAATGTAATCAATAGGAAGAAAGCTGAAATATCTGCAGAGGTTAGAGCTAGGGAAATCATAATGGAAAGGGGAGGAAGATATATAGAGGATTGGGAAATAGAAGGAGAAATTATTACAATAGGAATAGAAGAGGTTGATTAAATTAAATGATTAGAAAAGTGGGATTAATAATAAATCCAATAGCAGGAATGGGGGGATCTGTGGGATTAAAAGGAACCGATGGAGATGAAATATTAGAGAAGGCTATAAAGCTTGGGGCGAAAAAAGTCTCTTTAAAAAGAGCAGAGGAATTTTTGAGCTCATTAGGAGCCTTAGCTAATACTATAGAGTTTTGGACTTGTCCCGGAGAAATGGGAGAGGAAGTTTTTAACAAATTGAATATAAAATGTAAAATTATTCCTGGAAAGATTGGAAAAACAACAGCTGAAGATACAAAGAATGCTGCAAAATATATGCTGAAGCTTGGATTAAGCATAATAGCCTTCTGTGGAGGAGATGGAACTGCTAGAGATATCTTGGATGCCATTGGAACTTCAATTCCCATAATAGGCATTCCAGCAGGAGTAAAAATGCACAGTGGAATATTTGCAGTAACACCAAGAGTTGCAGCTGAATTGTTAATAAAGTATTTGTGGGATGAGTTGCCAGTAAAGGAAGTTGAAGTAGCTGATGTGGATGAAGAAGCTTATAGGGCTGGAAGACTTTCATCAAAGCTCTATGGTTATTTATTAACTCCCTATGAGTCAGATTCCATACAAGGCATGAAGGCACCAACCCCAATTAAAGATGATGTAATGGAAAATATGAAGGCAATAGCCAAATGGATTGTAGATAACATGGAGGAGGATGTAGTATATATTCTTGGGCCAGGAACAACAGTTAAATCAATTATGGATATTCTTGGCTTAGAGGGAACACTTCTAGGCGTAGATTTAATATTGAATAAAAAAATGCTTAAGCAGGATGCAAATGAAGGAGAAATTCTTCATTATATAAGAGGAAGAAGGGCTAAGATTATTGTTTCCCCTATTGGAAGACAAGGATTCATATTTGGAAGAGGAAATCAGCAAATTAGTTCAGAGGTAATTAAAACAGTAGGAAAGGATGATATACTAATTATCTCAACAAGAGAGAAGCTTAAGGATATAAAAGCTCTTAGGGTGGATACTGGAGATATTGAAGTAGATAAGATGTTTTATAATGGTGTAAAAGTTCTCATAGATTATGGAATTTTTAAAATATTTAAAGTTTCTTAAATTAATATTTTAATAAACTTTAAATTAACATTAAGAGAAATATATTATGAAGAATTATCATGAATAAAACTAAAGTTTTTTAATGAATTCTGCATAAGCCTTGGCATCCATTAGATCTTCTGTTCCTCCTTCTACTTTTACTTTCACCAACCAGCCTTCACCATATGGATTCTTATTTATTAGCTCTGGTGAATCAATAAGTTTAGAATTTATTTCCATTACTATGCAATCCACAGGAGCATAAACCTCAGCTACTGCTTTTATAGATTCCAATGTGCAAATTGTTGATCCCTTTTTAAAAGATGAGCCAATTTTCGGGAGCTCTACATAAACAATATCATGTAAATTCTTTTGAGCATAATCGCTTATTCCCATTCTAGCAGGATTTTCATTAATTGCTATCCATTCATGAGTTTTAGAATAGAGCAATCCTTCAATTATTATGAAATCTCCAACCTTTATAGTTGAGTTCATTTCATCACCCCTTAGAATGGTTTAATCCTAAAGAGACCGCGTTGTGGCTTTTCATTAATTGAAATAAATATCTTCGAAGGATCAAATGAAAGAGATGTAAAACATTTAGGACAACTAGAATCATATTTATCAATTATTTCGCGTGGAGAAATAAGCTCTTCATCGTCATAAAGAACCGCTCTACAATTATTGCATATGATTTTAATGCCCATACTCTCACCAAATTCTTAAAACATAATAAAAAAACAAACTTTTAAATTCTTTCGCGATAATATTTAGATTTCTCCAATTTTGGAAAGCTGCGCTCAAATATTTGCAGTCCTCTATTCATAAGAGATTCTATCCATATATCATATGCAAATTGAAGAATAGTATCGGATGATTTTAAAGAGGATAGTCCTCTTGAACCAATATAAGAGATTATAACCTCGATTATAGCAGAGGATTGAAGTGTATTAGAAGTGAAACATATGATTGTTCTTAAAGATTTTAAATAGTCTAAAGAGCTACTTACATCAAAGGAAAAAATAAGCCTCTTTCCAAAACCACCAAATATAAACAATACAGCACCTATTATTATCGCTAAATCGTATATAAGAGGAGGGACATTTGTTGAAAAAGATCTATTTATAAAATATACAATCCCGGATGATCCAGCTATAATAATTCCCAATAAGCCAACATATGCTCTATTTAGCTTTGGGCTTGTCCAAAATCTATCAATGAAAACTATATCATAAAATATGGAGAGGGTGAGAAGAATTATTTTGGTTTTTATAGATCTCATTTAATAGTTAAATAATTATGGAAAAATATAAAATTAATTGCTTATTAAGCAATTAATTTTATATTTCATTATTTTAAATTGATTAAAAATATTTTTCTATATTAACTATATTCACCATGGCTTTTTATTACTTAAATAAAAATCTAGTGTAGTGTATAACCACCATCTATAACAATGTTCTGTCCAGTAATAAAGTCTGATTTATCGCTTGCTAAAAATAGTACTAAATTAGCCACATCCTTTGGCTCCCCCCATCTACCCAATGGGATGCTTCTCTTTATTTGTTCATACATTTCTTCTCCAAGTGCCATTGTTCCTGGCGTCAAAATTGGGCCGGGGGAAATGGAATTAACATTTATTCCATATTTCGCTACTTCTAAAGCTAAAGCCTTTGTAAATCCAACTATTGCAGCTTTGCTTGCAGAATAATGAGTTAAATTTGGAAAACCAATAACTGAGCCTGCAATAGAGGCAATATTTATTATTTTTCCCTTTCTTTGTTCAATCATTTTTGGTAAAACCATCTTAGTGAAGTAAAATACACTCTTCAAATTAACGTTTAACACTCTATCCCAATCCTCTTCTGTCATATCAATAAATTGTTTGAATGGATAAATTCCAGCATTATTTATAAGTATATCAATTTTTCCAAATTTAGCAATTATTTCATTTACTGCTTTTTCAACATCTCCATTATTTGAAACATCACATTTAATCGCTAAAGCTTCTCCACCAAAGGCTTCGATTTCTTTTCTGACTTTAAATATTCCATCATCTATATCGATTAGGGCTATTTTTACACCATTTTTAGCAAGTTCCATGGCTATTTCTCTACCAATTCCCCTTGCAGCTCCAGTGACAATTGCTATTTTATCCTTCATACATTAGAATGTATTATAATCAAATATAAGAGTTTAGGTTTTTATTTATTAATAGCTAAGGATATATTTAAATTTGGAAAAAAGGCATAATAATATGGAAAAAGAGGGAAAGAAAATGGCTTCAAGCGAACTCTTGAATCTTCTAAATGAGGCAATTGCAAGAGAGCTTCAGGTATCCATTCAATATATGTGGCAGCATGTTCAATGGAGAGGAGTAAAGGGGTTTTCGGTTCAAGATGAATTGAAAAAAATTGCTATAACTGAGATGAAGCACGCTGAGGCCATAGCGGAAAGGCTATTCTATTTGGGCGGTATTCCTACAACAAAACCTAAAGAAATCTTTGTAGGAACAACTCTCAAAGAGATGATTGAGAGAGATGTAAAAGATGAGGAAAACGCTATAAAACTATACAAGGAGATAATAGATAGAGCTCGAAAGGAGAATGATATTACAACAGCATTTCTATTTGAAAGCATACTGAAAGATGAAGAGGAACACCATGATTTCTTCACATCAATCTTGGAAGAAATCTAACATCTTCTTTTTTTTTAAAAGTTTTACTAATTATTATAATAACATGAAAGATTATATCTCTGTAATTATTTTTAATTATTTTTACAGAATGGTGTAAGAGGATTATATTATAAAAGCCTTCCTTTGAAAATTTATTTTATGGATTTCTAATTTGAAGGCCATTTATAACAATTAGTTAGATATATATGCTGTTGAGGAAGTTTGGAGAATATTATACTATAAATTTTTAAAACAACTTTTTGATAGATAAGTCTTAACCTATTGAGTCGAAAATAGCATCCCTTAATTACTTACAATCCAGCAACTATTTCTTCTTATAAATATTTCCCTTCAAATTATTGACTTGCCCATAATTGTCAAAAATTATTTTATTAACAAAATTTTTGGATTAGGCTCTTCTTGGAGCTCCATTCACTAACCTCCTTGCGACAATGAGGCTCTTGAGAAACTGAAGAAGAAAAGGTAATCTAAACCAACTTGACAATTATAAATCCATTCTTTTAGAAGTCACATGAAGGAGCTGAAGTAATAGCCCATAGATATGATGTTACAGGCTTCTTTATTCCAATTTATACATCCTTTATACTAGAACTAAAATACTAAGAGGAAAACAAAGGAAGAGTGGGCAAAAAAAGTGCTAGCAAAATGGAGAGAAATTAAAAGGACTAAATAAGGTGGCTTCAGAGAAAATCTATAACAAATTAAAATTGCAAAAAGCCTCGGCTAGCGCAATGTTCATACAAAATTTATCTAGGATGACTTGTAACATCAGAAAATCTAAAAACTTTTGAGGTAAAACTATTAAAGCATCTTTAGTTGCATTTGATCCATCATTTTTATTTCGCTTCTATGAGGCCAATAATATTTTGCTTAAATATTCTAATTAAATATTCTAAAAACTCATCAAAAATTTTATTGTATAATTCAAATGAATAATCCATAAATTTGCTGAAAATTTCTCAAGGATGAAAGTTTGATATAATTTAATAAAAATTTGATATACAATCCATTGGATTTTAGTAGCTTAAACCCTCACAAATAATTAACGATTAGAAAATTCAATTATGCGGGGGGTGGGATTTGAACCCACGAAGGCCTGCGCCAGAGGATAACCCATCTTTTTAATCTTGAGTCCTCCCCCTTTAACCTGGCTAGGGGACCCCCGCTTAAGAAAAAATTGGAAATAAAAATATTTAACTTTTAACCACGAGCGAAATAAGAGGCTAGGAAGAATACCAATATCATTCCAACCATAACTATTATGAATAAATAGCTCATCTTCTGCTGCTTTTTATACTGCTTAAGCTCCTCTTCATATTTCCTAGAACATTCCTTTGAACATGTTTTCTCCCCCTCAGGAATGGCTTTTCCACAGATAATACAATGAGTATGTGGCCCCCATTCCTCCTTCTTTCTTGACATAGTGAACACCTCATGGTAAGATTGTTGTGCCTATTTTTTCATCTAGAAAAGCTTTTAAGATGTTATTTGGATCTCTTCCATTTACTATTTTCGTCAATATTTTCGAACGCTTTATTATTTTTAAAGCCACTGAGTCGAAAAGCTCATATTCACCAGCTTTAGTTCCTTGATCCTCTAATATTTTAAGAAGTTCATCAACATTTATAGAATCATATTTCTTAGCATGTGGATCCTTTTTTGGATCGCTAGTATAAACGCCGTCCACATCACTGGTTATTATTAAAACTTTTGATTTCGTCCTCTCAGCAACAATAGAGGATACAGCATTTGTAGATTGTCCTGGCTGTAAACCGCCCATTACTACAATTTTACCTGAAGATATAGCCATATCTAATTCTTGGAAATTGCTGGGAATAAAGCAATAAGCTTCATCACCAAGCAAATTGGCAAAAATTCTTGCATTAATATTTGCAATGGAAATTCCAATATGATCGCATGTAGATTCATCAGCACCATTTTCTCTAGCAATTCTTATATAATATCTTGCTGGCTCTCCACCACCTATTACAATATATGGCATATGGCCCATAGATTTAATTTTCTTTATAACCTCAGCATATGGTTTGAGGTTTGGCATAACATCAAAGGATGGAAAAAGAATATGTCCACTAAGCTTTATAGTAATGTTCAAATTTTTCACCAAGAAAAGTTATAGCGAGAAATATATAAAGCTTAGATGCTTGAGGATAGACAATGTCCAAAAGGAGTTCATTGGAGCTATATAGATTGAAGAAGTTGATAGAGGAATTGGAGTCTAAAGAGGGCAGAGGAACTGAGCTTGTATCTCTATATATACCGCCGGGAAGGCAAATAGCAGATGCTATGAATAATTTAAGAGAGGAATATGGTACTGCAGCTAATATAAAGTCAAAATCCACAAGAAAAAATGTACAAGATGCCATAGAGAGTATAATGCAGAGATTGAAGCTATTTAAAATTCCTCCTCCAAATGGTCTTATAGTATTCAGTGGAGCTATACCAAGGGGACCACCTGGTTCAGAGAAAATAGAAACCTATGTAATAGAACCTCCTGAGCCAATATCCATATATTACTATAGATGTGATTCAAAGTTTTTCCTTGATCCCATAAAGGAAATGCTTGCTGAGAAGGACATCTATGGATTAATCGTCTTAGATAGAAGTAGTGCTACTTTTGCAATTCTTAAAGGGAGAAGAGTGGATATTCTTGAAACCATAACCTCTGGAGTACCTGGAAAGCATGATGCTGGTGGACAATCAGCAAGAAGATTCCAAAGATTAATAGAATTAGCAGCTCATGATTTTTATAAAAGAGTGGCTGAACACGCTGAAAAGCATTTTCTAGCTATTGAGAACTTAAAAGGGATAATTATTGGAGGTCCAGGGCCAACAAAAAATGAATTTTATAATGGAAACTATCTTCATTATCAATTACAAAGTAAGGTGATAAGCATAGAGGATCTTGGTTATACTGAGGAGCCAGGAGTTTATGAGCTTATTGAGAAAGCTAAGGAAGTTTTAAAGGATGTGGAGCTTATAAGAGAGAAAAATTTAGTTCAAGAATTTTTAGGACTTCTTGTAAAATCATCGAATTATGTAGCTTATGGAGAGAATGAAGTAAGAGAGAAGCTTGAAAAAGGAGCTGTTAAAATTCTTTTAATTTCAGCTGGTATTGAAAAATATAGAATAAAGTACAAATGCCAAAGCTGTGGATATGAAAAAGAAGCAACTATAGCAAATAAACATGATTTCTCAAGAGAGACTTGTGAAAAATGTGGAGGAATAATGTATGAGGAAGAAAGAAAGAGTATTATAGAGGAGCTCGCTAAGCTAGCAGAGGAAACAAAAGCTCAAGTGGAAATTATATCCACTGAAACAAGTGAAGGAAAAATGTTATTATCCTCCTTTGGAGGAATAGTAGCAATATTAAGATATGTTAATGAATAGCTAATTTTTTAGATTTCTCTATAGCAGCAATAATAGCATTGCGAAAGATCTCTGGAAGCCCTTTTGAAATCATTACATTGATGGCTTCCTCAGTAGTTCCACCTGGAGAGGCCACTAGATTTATCAAAGATTGAAAATCCTCCTTTGAATTTAAGGCTAAAATTCCTGCAGCCTTACAAGTTTGAGCCACAAGCTTTCTAGCCATTTCCTTGGATAGCCCAAATTCTTCACCAAGCTCAGTCATTATTTTCATTATTAGGAAGAAATAAGCAGGTCCACTACCACTTATTCCAGTGATAACATCCATTATATTTTCATCATCAATAAAAAACACCATTCCCACACTTTCAAAAATTCTTCTAGCCAAATTAATTTCATCATTAGTTACATTAGCATTACGTATAAGAATAGAAATAGATTCTCCAATAGATGCTGCAATGTTTGGCATGGCTCTAATAATTTTGGCATTTTTTCCTAGCTTAGATTCCATGAAGGAGATGGTTATTCCAGCAGCTATGGAAATGAAGATTTTATTTCCATCTAGATTTTTCCTTATTTCCTCTAGTACCATGGCAAAATCCTTTGGCTTCACTGCTATAATTATTATATCACAAACATTTAAATCAGAGATAGATTTAACTGATTTAATTCCATCCTCTTTAGCCTTAGTAATTTTACCTTCATCCAAATCATAAATGGTAGGAATTATTCCAGCCTTTGCCATACCTTTAGCAAGCGAAGAGCCCATTCTTCCATAGCCTATTATACCAATTCTCACATCATTCACCCAAATAATCCAACCATGAGCCCTCTATTCTTCTATGAATAAAGGGTTTTGCATTCTTTCCAACATAATCAGCAACTTTCTGTCCAGAGCCAAGAAGTATATATTTTGTTGTAACTAATCCCTCTAAGCCAACTGGACCTCTAGCATGAATTTTATTAGTAGAAATACCAACTTCAGCTCCAAGGCCATATCTATATCCATCACTGAACCTTGTAGATGCATTATGCATTACAGTAGAAGAATCCACCATGCTGAGAAACTTCTTTACTGTGGAAATATCCTCAGCAATAATTGAATCAGTATGATGGGAGCCATATCGATTTATGTGCTCTATTGCTTCATCCACCCCATTTACAATCTTTATTGGAAGTGTTAAATCTAAGTATTCTGTAGACCAATCCTCTTCTATAGCTGGCTCTGCGGGAATATTGTAATGCTTCAATATTTCCAAGGTTTCTGAACATCCCTTTATTTTAACACCACTTTCAATCAATCGTTTTGCTACATCTGGTAGAAAATCCTTTGCTATTGCTCTATCTATTAGCAATATCTTCATAGAGTTACAAGCAGCAGGATATTGAACTCTAGCATCATGGCATATTTCCACTGCTATATCTTTTTTTGCACTTCCATCCACATATATATGACATATTCCAGCAGAGTGACCAAGGACTGGAATTCTAGTATTCTCTTGAATATATTTCACAAATTCATTACTTCCTCTAGGAATGATTAAGTCTATAAGATCTTCCATTTTTAGAATTTCCTTTATTGCTTCTCTTTCCTCAAGAAGTTGCATACAGCCCTTTGGTAATCCCTCGGCTATAAAGGCCTCATATATTACTTTAAATAATGCTCTATTTGACTCCTTTGCCTCTGAGCCTCCTTTCAGTAATACTGCATTTCCTGATTTTATGCATAAAGAGGCAATTTGTGGTAAAGCATCCGGTCGACTCTCAAATATAGCTGCAATAACACCAAAAGGAACAGTAATTTTAAAAACTCTTAAGCCTTTATCCATTTCCATTGAGTAAACAGTTTTTCCCACTGGATCATCTAATTCCGCAACTTTTTCTATCATTTTACAAATCTCATTAATCTTACTTTCATCAAGCTTCAATCGATCTAATAGCGGCTTTATGAGTTTTCCTTCTTTTAATAATTTATGTCCTATTTCCATATCCAATTTATTTGCCTCAAGAATGAGATCCTTATTTTTCTTTATAGCTAAAGCAGCAGCTCTAAGAGCTTCATCCTTAATATTTCGAGGGAGATTTGCAAGTATTAATGAGGCTTTTTTAGCAAACATCACTTGCTCATATAAGCTAATTGTTACATCACTCATTATTTCACCACCTATTGTTCCATTATAGGTAGAAAGATTGTTCCTATTTTTTCCCCTGCCACTATTCTCTCTAAAATTCTTTCCTCAGCACTATTTGCAATTACCATTGGAATGCCAGATTCTGTTACAATTTTAGCAGCCTTTATTTTAGTAATCATTCCACCGAATCCACCATGAGGATTTTGTGCATAAGCTTCAATTTCAGGCGTTATATTTGGTACACATGATATAAATTTTGAATTAGGATCATTGGGATCTCCTGAGAATAATCCATTAACATCTGAGAGTATTATGAGTAAATCTGCTTGAATATATTTGGCAACTAATGCTGAAAGAGTATCATTATCTCCAAATTTTATTTCATCTATTGCCACGGTATCATTTTCATTTATAATTGGTAGAACATCAAAGGAAATTAAAGTATTAAGCGTATTTAATAGATTCCTCAATCTTTTTTTATTTTTGAAATCATCCCATGTTAACAATATTTGAGCAACAACAATACCTCTATTCGCCATAATTTTTCTATAGGCTTCCATTAATAGCACTTGACCAATGGCAGCTAATGCTTGAAGACTAGGCATGGTGGTTTTCTTTTCGCGAATAATACTCTTACCAGCTCTAATTGCTCCTGATGATACTAATATTACATCGATTCCAATTTTCTTTAATGCCATAATCTCATCACATAATCTTTCAATTTTTTTAATATCTAGAAAGCCCTTTTCATCAGAAAGAGAGGATGAGCCAACCTTTACTACTATGAGCTTTGATTTTCTTAAGTCATTTCTAAATTTCTCCTCTTGAATAGACATACTACATCGAAATTAAGGATAAGAGAACAAATATTTTAATTTTAATAAATTCTTATTAGATTTGGATAATACTCTTTGAGTACTCTTTCCATATTTGCACGTGAAACAAATGTTCTCAAGGCATTTAATCCCACTCTATAGTATGCTTCTGGATCATTTCTATAGATTTCATATATCTTAAAGAAGAGCGTTTGAAATTGCTGATATTCTCTTTCATTTATTTCTTTAGCAGCTTCGCTAAAATATTCTATAAGCAACCTTACGTCCTCTCCAAATAACCAACCATTTATATCATTTATTATGAATTCAGGCACACCACCATCAATTGATGATAGGCTGGGAATGCCATTTACAGCAGCCTTCATATAGCTGGTTCCACAGGCTTCCCAACCAGGAAAAGGAGTGAATAGCAAAAGATCAGCTCCACTTAATATTAATTTTGCAGTGTATATGGAATAATTTGGAATATATATTACATTATTAAATTCCTTGTGCAATTTCATAAATAATTTCATATATTCCAAACCTTGAAAATCAAATGGATGTGCTTTTCCACTGATTACAATAACTATTGGTTTATCTTTTATTTGAGGGATAAGTCTAGCTATGAAATCAGGCCTTTTATATGGAACCATTCTTCTAGACCATACAGCTATGAACTTATTATCTAAATCAATATCTTTAATTTTACTTAAATAATCTATTAATCTTTGTTTTAATCTCTCTCTAATTTCAATGAATGTATCTAGTCTAAGTTCATAATTTCTATGCTTTTCAGCAAGCTCTAAATCCATCCATCTCTTTAAACAGATTCCATTGGTAACATAGCTCAGCTTATCTCTATGATGAGGAAATACCTTGAGAAGAATGCTTAAATGTTTTGCAGAAACTGCTAAGGATTGTCTAGAAAGCGATAATCCAATCTCTGTTAATACAACATCATTATCAACAAAAGTATAGCCTAATTCCTTTCTAAAGAACTCTCTATTAAAAGTGGGATGACCCCAAGGACCTGCAGTATGTATAACAAGTCTATATTTTCCTGGAATCTTCAAAGATAAGGGCAATAGAGCAGCATAAGACTCTTGAAGATCTATACACTCTATTTCATCCAAGGAAATATTTCTTCTTATATAGGCCTCTGATGCTTTTGCAAATAGTAAATACTTATAGAATTTTATCTCTGTGTTCTCTTCAATGTAAAGTCTTTCAAATAATTTCTCCGCCCAATTGGGGGATATAGACTTGAAAAAAATGGCATTTGCATTTTTTTCAGAGTACTTCAAGGCTTGAACTTTTACAACCTCATTTCTCAAGTTTATATTAAATTCATCAAAGATATTCAACCTACTTGAAAATTCTTTCGGTTGAGGTTGAGGCTTTGGAATGGGGTTTAAATTGGAATCAAATTCATAGTCCACATAACCCTCTTTATAGTAAATTGATAATACATGGTAATTTATTCCTAAGTCAGCAGCAGCATAAAATTTATCTCCTTCAAGAACGCCCAATCCTCCAGCATAAGTATTACCAAATTCCAAAGCTATATCTGGTGTTACACTAATAACATTTTCATTTTTAATCATTCGCCCACCATACATGAAAGATTATATCTCTCTATATAAAAGTTATAGAAGTATATTATTTACTAATTAAAATTAAATAGTCCAATAACCATAAAAAAGTATAAAATCGCTTAACATTACAATTTAATTATGCTCTTTGATTATTTAAAACCATCCAAAGAAAAGTTAGGGATTTTAATTTGAAAAGCATGAAAGCCATCCTATTCAAAAATTAAGTTCAATCTATCAATGGTCTTTATACCGGTTCCTGTCATAGGTATTAAAACTTTCCCTAAACCTCTAGTTTTTCTGAATGCTGCATATGCAGTTGCAGAGGTGGGCTCAACAATTATGCCCTTTCTATAGAGAAATTTTAGAGCGCCCATGATTTCATTATTATTTACTATAAACACATCTCCTGAGGTTGCTCTTATCACACTTAAAATTTCATCCTTTCTGGGGGGATCATCTACTCTTAGACCATCAGCTAGAGAGCTATTTTTAATCCCTCCTATCTTTCCATATATTGCCTCATATATAGGAGCACATTCTTCTCCTTGAACAGCATAAAATTCTGGAATATTATTAAGGAGACCCATTTCATTCAGTTCAAAAAAACCTTTAAATAGTCCCAATAATAGGGTGCCACTTGCCACTGGTACAATAATTGCATCAGGAATATGGCCGCTTTCAAATACTTCAAAGGCTATAGTTTTTATTCCTTCAATATAAAAAGCATCCCATATATGCCCTACATAAAGTTCATTTTCTCTTAGTTCGCTTACAGCTCTAATGGAGGCATCCTTTCTACTTTCACATTCAACAATTTCAGCACCACATGCTCGAATAATCATACGCTTTGCAGAAGGGGCATCTTTAGGAACATATATCCTAGCCCTTATATTTGCTTTAGCTGCATAAGCTGCAGCCGCTATTCCTGCATTTCCTGATGAATCCTCAACAATGCTTCCCACACCCATAAACTTCGCTCTACTTAAACTTACAGCTGCTCCTCTATCCTTAAATGATCCTGTGGGTGAAAAATATTCTAGCTTTAATATTACACCTTCATCCTTCATCTCAACAATTGGAGTATTTCCTTCCCCCAAGGTTACCAACCCCTCTGAGAAGGGAATTAATTTTCTATATCTCCAAAGT
The DNA here is from genome assembly GCA_025057955.1 of Candidatus Methanomethylicaceae archaeon. Lineage (GTDB taxonomy): Archaea > Thermoproteota > Methanomethylicia > Methanomethylicales > Methanomethylicaceae > JANXER01. The sequence goes on from JANXER010000001.1 coordinate 98,212, forward strand.
CCCCTTTCATTCTTATCAATAATTTGGTTAAATTGATTGAATTTTGAAAGTTGAGTAATTAAGTTGAAAGGGAAATTACAAGAAGGACATTTCCAGTAATATGTAATCATAGGATAAACTTTGCCACATTTTTTACATAGAAGTGTAAAATTCATAGTACTTAAAAGCTATTTTCTTCTACTTATTTTTATTCCATTTTCTTATTCCATCTTATTTATTTATTCCATAAAAAAATTAGGAGCTTTTTAAGAACCATTTAGGTCCTTCCAATACTCTAGCCATTACTGTAGCAACAGCAACATCTCCGCTTGCATTTATCATTGTTCTTAGCATATCTAGTATCGGATCTATTGCTACTATCAATGCTATACCCTCAAGTGGAAGACCTGCTGCAGCTACAGTTGTAGCAAGCATCAATAGACCTCCACCTGGGATTGCAGCCGTAGCCACAGCCGCTAGAGTGCCTACAACAATTATTGTACCAAACAAACTTGGATCCAGCGTTATACCAAATGCTTGTGCAATGAAGACTGCACAAAGAACTTGATACATTGCTGTTCCATCCATATGACAAGTTGCACCCACTGGTAGAACCAAACTTGTTACATAATCAGGTATGCCAATTCTTTGAGCTGCTCTTATATTAACGGGCAAAGTTACAGCACTACTTCTAGTGGTAAAAGCTACAAGAGCTGGCTCAATTATATTCTTCCAGTAAACAATTGGATTGCGTTTGCTTAAAGCAACTACTATGGTATATACTATGAAGAAGAAGGCTAGGCTTACAGAATAATCGAGCGTTATCAACTTTCCATATGCTACTAATATTCCTGTACCATAAGTTCCCATAAGCCAAGCGGCATAGCCGAAGACGCCTATCGGTGCAACCCACATTACAAGCATAACCACTTTTAAAATAACTTCAGAGAGGTATTGAAGTGCTCTAGCGATGGGTTTACCCTTTTCTCCCGCAAGGCTTATAGCAAGACCAAGTACTATGGAGAAGAATATAGCTTTTAGTAAACCTGCCACAGAGAATATATCTACAAAATCAAAAGGAATTACGCCTAGTATGAGATCAACAACAGATGGAGGAGTGGGTGGAGTATAACCTGGAGGAGGGGATAAACCTACACCTACACCAGGGCCAAATGCTAGTGCAGCCCATAACATTATAGAGGCTCCAAGTGCTGATAGAAATATGAATATTATGAACATTCCAATAATTAGTTTGCCCAATCGACGCAAGTCTACAATTTGAGCAATTGCTGCTGTTATTGTAATTATTACCAGTGGAGTTACTATCATACGCATTAATCTTATGAAGAGATCCCCTAATGGTTTGAGAACTGATGCAGCTTTTCCAGCACTAAGACCAGTTATTAAACCAAGAATGAATCCAATTGCAATAGCAATAATTAATGCATGCTTTTTCCAATCCATAGAAATTCCCTAAACTTCATTAGTAAAGATTACTTAAAAATTTTTTTACTTTTAAAAAAAATTATGTAACATGATTTCCAGCACTAAGACCAGTTATTAAACCAAGATATATTTTATAAAATTTAACTTCATCAAAATTTCAAAACTTAAAAGAAATTAGGAAAAATTATTTATTCATGAGTTTTAAATCACAATATTCTAATAATTTATTAATTTTTCCTCCTAAGATGGCCTTGGGCTTTATTAAAAAGCTTATTTTGCCTTTCACCACCGAATCCATTCAATATTTTCTTCCATTGGATGAGTATGGATTGAATATATTTCTCCTTGCTTTGGTATTTTTGAGGATTTCCATGGGCTTAATTTCCATGGGCTTTCCACAATATAATTGTCCAACATGAAGAACCATTACCATATTTCCATGTATATTGTATATACGGTTATTGTTTATATTCCTCCATTATGATTTTTAGCAAATATAAGGTTTTTATAAAGTTCTATTCCCAGTTAGAAGATAAGCTGTTTCATTAGCAATATAACATGCATGATCTGCCATTCGTTCAATAATTCTTGCAGCAAGTCCATTGAATAAAATGCAAGTATGCTCTACATCCTCGCTTGCAAGCTTTCTTAAGATTTTTCTATATTTTTGATCAATTAATTCATCAGCCTTAATTACATTTCTTGAAGTTTCAAAATCCTTTTGTAAATAAGATCTAATGCTCGAAATTATCATTGATAGAGCATTCTCAAATAATGAAAGAACTTCACTAGTATCACATTTTGAAATATCAAATTCTTCTGCTACCTCTAAAATATTCCTTAGATAGCGGCATATTCTCGATATATCATAAGCTACTTTCATTGAAGTTGTTAACTTTCTCAAATCAGATGCAAAGGGCTGTAGTCTTATAAGAGCCTCAATGCAAAACTCCATAACTTTTTCCTCCTTAATTTGAGCTACTTTACATAGCTCAGTTGCAAGAGGTAGAAGGCCTTTCTTTTTGTCCCTTAATAAGTGTAATACATGATCTTTAATATTTTCAATGAGCTCAGTCATTTCCATAATAGTTGAATTTATCTTATCTTCATACTCTTCAATACTTACTCCCATCACCCAAACCTCCCTGTGATATATTTCTCAGTTAATGGATCTTTTGGAGATTCGAAGATCTCCTTGGTCTCTCCATATTCTATTAATTTTCCATTATATATGAAAGCCGTAAAATCAGATATTCTTGCTGCTTGCTGTATATTATGTGTAACTATTACTATTGTTGTATTATTTTTCAATACTCTAATTAAAGCTTCTACTCTAGCTGATGATGCAGGATCAAGCGAAGAAGTTGGCTCATCCATCAATAGAACCTCAGGCTCAGTAGCAAGCGCTCTAGCAATACATAAGCGTTGCTGTTGGCCGCCAGATAATTGAGCTCCAGATCTCTTTAAGTCATTGCATACTTCATCCCATAATCCCACTTCCTTCAATTTACGCTCCACTATGCCATCTAATATTTTCCTATCTCGTATTCCCATTAACTTCAAACCTGCTACTACATTATCATATATGGACATATGAGGAAAGGGATTTGGCTTTTGAAATACCATGCCAATCTTTCTCCTTACCTCCATGGCATCCATTTCTGAATATATGTCCTTTCCATCAAGTATTACCTTTCCCTCTACTCTTGCTCCAGGTGTTAATTCATGCATTCTATTCAAACATCTAAGAAATGTAGTTTTTCCACAACCTGAAGGGCCAATTATTGCAATTACTTTTTTCTCAGGAAACTCTAGATGAATATCAAAAAGGACTTGTTTATTTTGAAACCAAGCGCTTAAACCATTAACTCTAAGCTTATACATCAATATCACCTAGTTGAAATTCTTCTAACTAAAATGTTTATGAAGAGAACTAATAAAAGTAATAGAAGGGATGCCCCCCATGCTCTAATGACCCAAGCTTCAAAACCACTCATTGCATAATTATATATTAGCACTTGTAATGAGGCCATAGGCTCATTTATTCCTCTTGGCCAATAATAGCTGAATAAAGCTGTGAATAGTAGTGGAGCAGTCTCTCCACTAATTCTAGCAAAAGCAAGTAGACTGCTTGTAATAATACTGCTCTTAGCTACTCCTAAAATAATCTTAGTAACTACTATCCACTTGGGTAAACCAAGAGCAAATGCTCCTTCTCTTATCTCTATGGAGACTGCTCTCATTCCTTCTTCAGTTGCTTTAGCTACTATTGGTATAACAATTATTGAAAGTGCAAAAGCTGCAGCAATTGCAGTATAATGACCTATTCTAATAACAATAAGTGCAAAGGCAAATAATCCAAGAATTATTGAGGGCACTCCAGATAGAGTGTAAATAATGGTTCTAATGAAGGTTGAAAAGGTACTATCATTGCTATATTCCGATAAATATATACCTGTGGCAATGCCAAGCGGAAGGCCTATAGCACAAGCCATAGCATTTATAATCAAAGTGCCCAATATTGCATTAGCAATACCTCCACCCTCTCCAATAGGTGCAGGAAGAGATATTAGAAACTCTAGGCCTATGACTGAAATTCCCTTAATAAAAACATCGAAGATTATCCAAAGTAATGGAATGGTTATTAAGACTACTACTATAGTTGAAGTGATTCTAATAAGAGCATTTTTAATTTTTCTCAAGTTCATCTATATTTCACCCCTTTTTCAATGAACTTAGTAATGAAACTAATAGAAATTGAGAATAGTAAGAGTATTAATGCTAAGGACATTAATGAAGAGTTGTGCATTAAATCAATTACGCTTTCTGGAAATTCACTAGCTATTTTACTTGTTATGGTTGTTGCAGGAGAAAAAAGCGATATAGATTGAAAGGGCCATATATAGGAATTGCCAATAACCATAGTAACTGCCATGGTTTCTCCAAGTGCTCTTCCTAGGCCTAAAATTGTAGCAGCCAATATACCTCTTCTAGCAAAGGGAATAACTACATGCCTTAATACTTCCCACTTAGTAGCACCTAAAGCAAACATAGCTTCTTTTAGTAAAATGGGAGTTTTCAAGAATATATCCATGCTAATTGAAGCTATTATTGGAGTTATCATAATTGTTAGAATTAAAGAGGCTAAGAATATACTCAAACCATAAGCAGGTCCAGAGAATAGTGGAATAAATCCTATTGAGGCAATTATTGGCTCTTGAAAGTTAAGTTTAATAATTGGAGAAATTGTCCAAAGACCCCATATTCCATAAATTACACTTGGTATTGCAGCCAATAGATTCATAATTTCAGATATAATTGGACGAACTCTCAAGGGGCAATATTCAGTATAAAATATAGCAATGCTAAGGCTTATTGGAAAGGCAAAGGCAATTGCAATCGCTGATGAAATTATAGTGCCAAGTATTGCAGGTGCTCCTCCAAACAATTTGATATTTGGATCCCAAGAAGATCCAAATAAAATATAAAATCCATTTTCCATAAGAGATGGCATTGATCTCTCAAATAATGAATAAAACATTAATAGAAATATTACGATAATTATTAGAGTAGCAATTTTAAGTATAAGTTTAAAAAAATTTTCTAAAAAAATTATTTTTGATATGTTCTTCATATTTCATCATCTAAAATAAAAGTATAGGTTTAAAAAAATTTTGCCTTCAATGTTTTATCCTCTAAATTAAAGATCTCCCTTGATGGGTTACTTGTTTTAATAGAGATTCTCCAATTTTTACAACTTCACTTGGTAATTTCGGATAGAGTAGGGCTTCTGAATAGTTTTGACCCTCATGTATTGCCCACCATATGAAGTTCACTATGGCTCTTGCTTTATTGATATCCATATATGATAAATCTCTATAGACTAGAGCATAAGTGAAGGCTGCAATGGGATATACATCCTTTCCTGGAAGATTTAGTATGGCTGATCTAACATCCTTAGATAGAAGCGCAGCTCCTGCTTTAGCTGCATTTGATAGAGTCTGCAGGGATGGTAATATGAATTCACCATCTCTATTCTTTATTGCTGCATAGGGAATGGAATTATTATGAGCATAGAAGAATTCTAAATATCCAATTGAATATGGTGTTTGTATTAGTGTGCTTGCTACTCCGGGATTTCCTGGGGCACCAAGGCCAACTGGCCATCTTATAGTTGTACCACTGCCCAATACCCATAATTTGGAGGCTAATTTTAGATAACTAGTGAATACATAGGTTGTTCCACTTGAATCAGATCTTCTTACTACAACAATTTCTCTATCAGGAAGGTTAATTCCAGGATTTAGAGATGTAATTTCAGGATCATTCCACTTTGTAATATTTCCTTGGAATATCTTGGCAATTACATCAGGTGTAAGTTTTAAGCCACTTCCAATACCAGGTATGTTGTAGCTAACTACAACGCCACCCATAGTCCAAGGAATATGTATCACGGGATCCTTCGCAAGTTGTTCATCAGTTAGAGGGGCATCTGATCCAGCAAAGTCAAAGGTTTTTGCTAGTAAATTGCTTATTCCAGCTCCACTACCTACGGGCTGATAGGAGATTTGTATATGTGGATATCGCTTATTATACTCAGAAATCCATTTGGAAACTATTGGATATGGAAAGGTTGCACCGCCAGAAGTTATAGTAACTGGAACTACTTGCTGCGAACTTATTATGAAGTATCCTCCTGCTATTATTGCTAATACAGCAATTCCTATGATTAAATATTTCATATTTACCAAAATCTCACCTTAATCAGAAAAAGTATATTTTTTATATATACTATTCCTAAATAGTATATATTTAAGTATATATCATATATATTAAAGATATCATATATATAAAGGTGAATCTAATGATAAGACGTATACAAAAAGTTGGAGCCTCAACATATACAGTTTCTCTTCCAAAGGAGTGGGTTAAATCAAATGGCTTAGATGCAAAATCTGAGGTGGATGTGCAAATAATGGAAGATGGAAGCATTCGCATATCTACGCTTAGTTCAAGAAAAAAAGAGAGGGAAATTTTAATAAAGGAAAAAGAGGGCGATGTTGGCTTTCTAATTAGAAAAATCATGGCAGCTTACATAGCTGGTTATGATATAATAAGGGTGGATCTCTCAGAGATTCTACCAAAGTTTGAGGGGAGGGATAAGCTTAGAAAAATCATTAAAAGTAAAATGGCTGGAGGGGAGATAATAGAAGAATCAATCAATCATATAATTATACAGATAATTTTCAGGCCATATGAATATCCATTGAATAAAATTCTAATGAGAATGGCTACATTAGTTCATGATATGATTTTAGATGTCTGTAGAGCCTTGAGTATAAAAAATAGAGATATTCTAATGGATGTAATTGAAAGGGATGATGATGTTGATAAGCTATACTTTATGGGGAGCAGATGGCTTGCAAGTATTGTAGAAGATAGCTACTCCTCAATAGATCATGATATTGAGTCTGCTAGAGAAGTCTTAGAATATAGAATAGTGTTCAGACACGTGGAAAGAGTAGCAGATCATATGTGTAAAATTGCTACAATATTATTGAATCTATTTGATAAATTGGATGATGATCATATCAATGTAATAAGAGAACTTCTTGAAGGAGTTGGAACAATATTTGTTAGATCTGTAAATTGTATCAAAACAAGAAATCTTCTTGATGCAAATAAAGTTATACATGATGCTAGAGTTATAATAAAATCAAGTGAGGATGCTCTAACTGGAAATCTTCTACTCAAAAAGGAAGTAAATAAATTGATAATAGCACTAGATAGCATAAGAAGAATTGCTGAATATGGAATAGGCATCTCTGAAATAGCTTTCAACATGAATATTTAATATTTAGATTCTTCTAGCTACAATCATTAAACTAAAGGCCCACCAAGGATCATTGAAGCTATCAAGGTTCATAAGGTTTAAAGGAGGATCATATATATCTTCAATATTCCACTCTATGGAGATTGTTTTTAAGTAATCATTAATAGAATAAAGAGGATATTCTCGTTCCACCCTAGCGATATAATTTAATTTACTTCCACATTTTTTATAAAATTCCTTTTCTGTCTTAAGCATGGATGTAGTTAGATTGTATTTCCAAGTATGTAGCGATAGTATATCATCATTGAAATTAAACCACCTTTGGATTGAGGGGGATGAAAAAAGCGAAATTAATAGCTTCTCCTTTACAATATCCACTAGCAGAAGAATCCCTCCTTCTCTTATTTTATCCTTCAAATTTTTGAGAAATAACTTCATTTCATCAAGATTTTTCCATGCTGAAGCTAATATGCATATGGCAGCATCAAATTCAGCCTTGGAGAAAAATAAAGTTCTATAATCACCAACAATATAATCAATATTATTCATTAATCTTAAATTTTCAGCAATCTTCTTAGCTTCCTCAACACATTTCCTAGATAGATCTATTCCAGTAATCATATATCCTCTTGCTGCAAGACGATTGGATATTCGCCCCACACCACATCCAAGATCGATTATGTGTCTAAATTTTCCCTTTCTTTTGAGAACCATATCAATAAAATCCACATCTCTATCGCCAGTCCAATAGTTGCTTTTTATTATATTATACCATAAATCCTCATCGTAACCATATATTTTATTCACCATAAAGAAGACACCTCACCATTCCATCATCAACTGGAATTAACTTAGGCCTTAATTGTTTACATTTGGAATTGGAATGAGGGCATCTGGGATGAAAGTTACAGCCAGCTGGTAGTGAATTTATACTAGGTGGCTCTCCTTGTATAGGAATGAGCCCCCTTGAGGGCAGGGAATTCAATAAAGCTTGAGAATATGGATGTCTTGGAGATTCAAAGAAAACTTTGCTACTGCATAATTCCAACACATCCCCCCAGTATAATACACATATTCTATCAGCAATTTCCCTAAGGAAGCTCAAATCATGAGAAACAATAACCATGGATTTAGTCATCTCCTTAGAAATTTTTAAGAGGTTTGTAACCAATTTTTTAGTTTTTCCATCTAATCCCTTGGTGGGTTCATCCACAAAGATTATTTCAGATGGAGCTGAAATTCCCATGGCAACCAAAACCCTCTGAAGCATTCCACCGCTTAATTGACTTCGATATCCCTTGGCAACTTTAATGGGATTATTTATACCCAGTTTATCCAGTAAATCTATAGCTAGCTTCTGACCATTATTTTTCAATATTCCAAAATGTTCCATTGGACGTTCAGATATTTGAATCCAATTTGATATACAAGGATTTAATGAGGCAAAGCCTTGTGGAATTAGTGAGAAGTTTTTCCCAAGAATATTTCTGAACTTCCTTTCATCTATACTCAATAAGTTCAAACCCTTATAGTATATATCACCATCTACTTTAGCATTTTTAGGAAGAAGTCTTAAAGTTGCTTGAAGTAATACACTCTTTCCACTTCCAGATTCTCCTACTATACCTAGCACTTCTCCTCTATTAACTTCAAAATTTATTTCCCTTAAGGCCCTTATCCTCAATCCATACATTTCAAATGTAACATTAAGATTATGATATTTGAGTAAAACTTCGTTCATTAACCCCCATCCCTTAAGATGTATTATTCAGAATTAGCGATTTAGTATATGAATGATGTGGGTTTATTAAAACTTCATTTGTTAAACCTGACTCCACAAACTTTCCCTTGAACATTATAAAAATCCTATTCGATACATATTTTGCCAATTCCAAATCATGAGTTATAAATATCATTCCCATGTTATACTTGGATTGAATGTCTAGAAGAATTTTAATTATTTTAGCTTGAAGAGAGGGATCCAGCATGGATGTAGGCTCATCGGCAATTAAGATATATGGCATAAGTAAAATTGCCCTAGCGATTACAACACGTTGAAGTTCTCCTCCACTTACATTTCCAGGCTTTCTCATAAGGACTTCCATTCTTATACCAATCATTTCACATATTTCTCTTACTAAATCCCTCTCCTCTTGCTTAGAGGCTATTAATTTATGAATTCTAAGTGGCTCCACTAAGCTGTCATATAGATACCATGTTGGATCCAAAGCTAAATCTGGAAGCTGAGGTATATATTGAACTTTTATTCTGAAAATTCTTCTTTCCATTTCGCTCATTTCATCAATTCTTTTGTTCAAAAATCTAATCTCTCCAGATGTTGGAGGAATCATGCCACATAAAATTTTAGCAAGAGTAGTCTTACCACTACCCGATTCACCAACTATACATACTCTCTCGCCTTTCTTAATAGAAAAATTCACTCTATCTAAAGCCAATGTTTTATTTCCATAAATTTTTGATACATTGATAGCAGTAAGTTCTACATCCTCCCTAGATGGTTCATTTTTTAATTTCATATTATATCCTCCATTGATCTAGTGGAGAGCTTCTGCCTTTGTTCAAGCCCCATTCCCAATATTATGAAGGCTAGACTTGTAATAGATATAGCAAGACCAGGAGGTATGAAAGTCCACCATGCTCCATAGAGAAGAGCCCCTCTTGTCATAGCAAAGTGAAGCATCGTCCCCCAACTGGGATTTGTTGGATCTCCCAATCCAATAAAGCTTAATCCAGCCTCTATTAAAATTGCATGGGATACACTTAATATGAATCTAGCTGAAGCTATTCCTAAAACATTGGGGAGCACATGTTTGAAGACAATGTAGGTTTTACTTGCACCTAAAGCTAGAAGGCTCTCTATGAATGGTGCTGATTTCAGTTGCCAAGCGCGAGCACGAACTAATCTAGCTGTGGTAGGCCACCAAAGAAGCCCTATTACTATAACTATATTCCAAAATGATGGAGATAAATAAGCAGCTAAAACTATCATAAGTGGAAGAGCAGGTATAACTAAAAATACATCAATAATTACTCCCAATACATCATCCAAGACTCCTCTAAAGAATCCTGATAATGCACCAATAATGGTTCCAATTATTGTAGAAAATAGAGCGCCAAGAAATCCCACCAGAAGAGAAGTCCTACTTCCAATAATCAAAAGCTCTAATATATCATCTCCTAAATCATCTGTCCCCAATGGATTTTGTATGGATGGAGGGGAGTATTGTTTAGATTTAGGAAAATCAATTATGCTTCCAATTCCAAAGCTTAAAAGTGCCATGAAAATTATGCATGATATTATCGAAATTCCAATGATTTCCATTTTATTCATTTTCTCCCATCCTTATACGAGGATCAAATATATAGGAAAGTACATCAGCAATGGCATTTGCTAAAACCACAATTAAAGAGACTGCCGTAAAGGCACCTTGTAATAATGGATAATCTCTTTCCACCACCGCTTGCCACATGGTATATCCTATGCCGGGCCAGCTGAAGGCTATTTCCACCAATAGCGCTCCTGAGAAGGCAAAGCCAAGTTCCATAGCAGCTAAGGAGAGAAAGGGAGCTAGTGATGGCAGGAGAAGATGTCTAATCCTCAGCTTAATCCAACTCAATCCCTTCGATCTAGCAGTCATTACAAAAGGCTCTTCAGCTATCTCCATAGTCAATCCTCTGATTATAATCGAAATATAAGCGATATTAAGGATAGTAAGCAAGCTAAAGGGAAGGGCAATATGATGTAAAATAGAGATTATATTAGCATCCTTAGGAGGGGCTCCTCCAGTGGGAGTTAAATTTAACCAAAGCGAAAATACCAAAAGCAAAAGCATGGCAAACCAATATGATGGAATGGAATGAAGGGCAATCAAAAAGGATGAAACACTTCTTTTTAAATGGCTATTACTATTAAATCCAAGAGATAGCCCAAGTAAAGTGCCTATGAAGAGGGATAGAATGGTGGATGGAATAGTTAGCATTAATGTTAAGGGAATTCTTTCTGCTATAATTTCTGCAACCGATCTTCCAAAGCTAAAGGATTGTCCAAAATCTCCATTGATTATATTGCCAATATATATTAAGAATTGCTCGCTCAAGGATTTATCAAGACCATATTTTTCGCTGAGGGATTGAAGCAATTGAGGGTTTCTAATGGCAGCTCCATAAACCTCCTCACCAAATAGAAAGACCAAAGGATCTCCTGGCATCATTCTAGGTAGAATGAAGTTTATCGAAATTATAATAAATATAGTAAAACCATATCTCAAGATCTTGAGAAAAAAGGAGGATTTTTTGAAAGATTTCAAAAAATTCCTCCTCACTTTATTGAATACCAAGTATCTCTTCCTAATATACCGTACATGGGTTCATATGAGATTCCTTCCACCAGATCGGATCTATAAGGCTGTATTATCTTGCCCCAATAGAGGGGGATGACATACATTCTTTCAGCATATAGATCTTGAATTCTTTCATAGAGCTGCTTTACTCTTGTTTGGTTTGCAGTTCTCAGTATTTCATCCACAATAGCAATATATTCAGGATCATCCACATTGGCCCAGCCCATATTTCTATGATCGAAATAGAGCGTTCCAGCGCCAGCGTACATCATCATTCCCCAGAAGGTGGTTCTAGAAATAGCAGCATCAAAGTCCTTTGTCCTCTGAGTTAAGGTTTGAAATGTACTAACATCAACTGGAGTAATTTGAACTCTTATTCCTATTTTTTCAAGATCTCTCTTCACCAATTCAGCTAGCCTTAGGGATTCTGCTATATCCGATCTAGCGATGATTTTCATAATCATGGATGTACCATTTGGATAATCTCTCCAACCATCTCCATTTCTATCAAAAAAGCCAAGGGATGATAAAAGTTGTTCAGCATAAGAAGAATTCTTTGAGAGCTTTGGCTTGATTACATAATAGTCCCAGCAGTTGGGTATCCAACCTCTAGTTGGTATTTCACCATATCCAGCTGCTATATAGTTTAAATAATCCCCATAATCCAGAGCATATGATATAGCAATTCTAAACTCAGTAATATTGTAGGGGTAGCGCTTACAATTAAACCAAAGGCTATTGTCAACACCGAAATTGGGATATACCATTATCGTAATGTTCTTATCTCCTAAGAGGGATGGCACATATATTGGATCTATTCCCTTGGCATAGGCATAAGTGGTGGCAATTTCACCTTTCTTCAAAGCCATTAACATGGCATCTGTTGTAGTATAAAACTTTAGGATTACTTTATCCACATTGGGCTTACCCTTCCAATAGTCCTTATTTGCTATAAAAGTCATGGTTCCTGAGGCTGAATCAAATCCTTGGTATATAAAGGGACCACAACCAATATTTCTATTATTTCCAGTATAAGCTGAAGGATCAGTTACATTGAACCATACATGCTTTGGTATAAGCCTTGTGGCAGCCAATCCTACAATAAAAGCCGTCCATTCTTTAGTGAGAGTAACTTCCACAGTTCTATTATCTAATGCCACTGCAGAATTCACAAATTGAAAGTGAACAGCATAGTTTGGATCCTTTTCCTTAAGATACATTATTGTGAAGGCTATATCTTCTGCTGTAACTGGCTTTCCATCGTGCCATTTTGCATTAGCTATTAAATTCAATCTCCAAACCCTTGAATCATTTGTAGACCAATTGACAAGATAAGGAATTACCTTCCCCGATGCATCAATTCTAGCCAATGGATCTAATATAAAACAAGCTGAGAATATCCCCATATAGTAATCCTTCACAAAATTATCAGTTCTTACTAAGTTGATGGTTCCTATCACTAAAGTCTTATTTTGCTTCAGTGGCTGATTTGTTATAGGCAACGCTTGAAAATATACGGCAGCTAAGGAAAGAGTCAGAACCACTAGGATACCAGCAGCAAATATTTTCTTCATTTAATCACCTAATAGTATTACTTTTTTACCTCCTAATAATATCATACAATATTTAAGTTTTTGGTTTCATAAGAAACAAAAAATATAAATTAACTGAGGAATAATATAGCCCAATGTCCTCAGTCCATTTAAACTCAGAATATTCAATTGAAGAAATACAAATTCCATCAATTAGAAGGAATTTTCTAAGTCCATTGAGGGCAAAGGGATTTATCGAATGGAGGGATTATATTGAGGGGGATTATTTTAGTCGGACATGGAAGTAGAGAGCCTTACAATAAGGATGTTATAACATATTTTGCCAATAGATTGAAGGAAAAATATGAATACGTAGGATATGCCTTTATGCAAATTAATACTCCATCAATAAAAGATGCCCTTTTAGAGGCAGTAAATAAAGGAGTGAAGGAAATAGTAGTTCAACCAGTATTCCTCACAAGAGGGATACATGTTGACTATGATATACCTGAAATTCTAAATATGCCACCAGGAGTTAAGAAGGCAATATTAGAATATTCGGGTAAAAAAATTAGAGTTTTTCTGGGCGAGCCCATTGGAAGGGATGATCGCTTATTGGAAATTCTAATTGATAGAATTGAGGAGGCTCTTAAGGATTGAGAGTGCTTGTAATAGATGCAACTCATGGTGGAATAACTCTCTCTGAGGCGCTATATAATAGAGGATATGATGTTGTATGTGTGGATGTACATAGAACTGTTAAAAATCCTCCTTCAAAATTTCAAATGTTAAAACAGCTTCCAAACATATATGATTATGATTTAATAATAAGGCCAATTCATTATCCATTAAATGTTCCATATGACTTCCATGGAAAAGTTATAACCCATCATGAAGCTGTTAAAATGCTTATTTCTGATGTCGTGGACTTTCCAATAGTTGAAATCACTGGAAGTTTTGGAAAAACCACTGCCATAAAGTGCGCAATTTATATAATGAAGGAACAATTCAAAATACTCAGCCTCACAAGCGAGGGAATATTCTTTATAGATCATGGAAAAGAAGTTCCTTTACTCAAGAACATATCCATAACTCCAGCAAATATAATTAAAGCAATAGAAATTTGTCCAAATAAACCAGATTTAGCCATTTTTGAGGTATCATTGGGAGGTACTGGCATGGCAGATTTAGGCATAATAAAGAACGTCTATCATAACTATCCAATAGCCAAAGGAACTTCTTCAGCTCTTGAGGCCAAATTATCAATGATAAGAAATAGAAAGTCAAGTGCTATAATACTTTTGAATGCCGATGATCCATTGCTTAGAAACTTCTCCAATGTGAAATACTTCTCAACCAATTCTAATAACTATAATATATGCATTGAAAATTTCATCATGAATAAAGAGGGCATGAAATTCAATGTATCATTTAAGGATTTTGTTTTAGAGGATATAAAAATCATGGTAGAGGCAATCGGGCCGGTGGGTAAGCATCATTTAGAAAATATGTTGGTTGGAATTGCCATAGCAAGGTTCTTTGGAATTGATGAAAGAAGAATAGAGTTTACTAGAGATCCATTTGATGAAAAAATGGCAATAGTTGATCCCAATATACCTCTAGTGGTAAATAGAAGCGCTTCTCTCAACGAATTAGTTATTAAT
>JANXER010000020.1 GCA_025057955.1 Candidatus Methanomethylicaceae archaeon
AACTCTTGCTTTAAAAGGATGGATTGAGATTGGTCAAAGTAGGCCAATGCAGTTTAGAGCTAAACCTCCGTCTGAGGTTGTAGAAATTATAAAATCTGAGTATAGAAATCGAATAAGTGAAATTGAAAATATATTCATGAATGAACTTCAATCCATATATGAGGCTAGATCTGTTGAAAGCTCAGATATATGGTTTATTAAATCTCCATTAGGTATAGCCAATAGAATTAAGAGCATAATATTATCATCTAGAAAGGAGCTTTATCTTATAATAGGATATCTAGATGCTAAGATATACTCTGGAATCTTAGAAATACTTTCAAATATAGATAATAAATCAATAAAGATTATAACAAGCAAGAATACATCCCTAATTTTCAATAAGTCAAGTTCCATGCTTTTCATAAAGAGGGGGGAAAATGTAATTCCATTCAATCTAATACTTTCTGATAGAGGTGAAGTATTATTCCATTTAGTTGCTGGATTGGATAAATCTCAAGATGAACATAAGAACTTCGCTGTTTATATATTTGATAAATCTCTTGCAAAGATTATATATGAATACTTCGAATTTCTATGGAGGTCTATGGATTATGAAGGAGCTAGTAAAGGAAGAACTTATTAAATTAATTGAAATTTTTTCTAAGAATATTCTAACCCTTGATGGCTATTGGTTTCTCTCTATTGAGGATAGATTTGGATTGGAAAAAGCCATAGAAATTGATAGAGAAGTTTGGGAGAAATTTGGAATATCTGAAGCTAGGCGAATAAAAAACTTCTTAAAAATAGATGAAGGCAATTTGAATGATTTAGCAAAAGCATTGGAATTTCTCTCTTATGCTATTGTTTCTGATCCCTTAATAGAGAAAAAACATAATAGCATAGTATTAAGTATAAGGAAATGTAGACCGCAAAGTGCAAGAATAAGAAGTGGAAGAGGAATATTCCCATGCAAAGAAGTTGGACTTGCCCATCTATCTTCATTTGCAAAAACCATAAATCCAAAATTTAAGGTTAGATGTATTACATGTCCACCAGATGAAATCTCTGAAGTCTGGTGTTCATGGGAATTCTATTTGGAGTGAATACACAGCATCCTAATAATTCCTTAACTTCTAATCCTAGATTTTTTGCATAATTAATAGCTTCCACGGATGGATTTGCTATTCCATTATATCCAAGCTCTATTGCAATTTTTTCTATAAGAAATCTTTTTCTACCTTTTGTTCGCATACATCCTAAAGTAAGATGTCCCTTATATCTATCCCTTGCATATTTCATTATTTTTACTAAATCCTCAAATTCATAGTTTCCTTGTACAAGAGTTAAAATTGAAAGAGCATCAACATTAGCTCTTTCAACCATATCTATGGCGTTGTACTCTCCTTTTATTCTTCCACAATCCACTCCTATTAGTATATGTGCTGCAATTAATGGAATGAATCTTCTTGCTTCTTTCATTACAAATTCATAATCTTCCACATTCCAATTTCCCTTAATATAATTTGTTATAGTATCTTGACTTCCAATTACATCCAATAATAGAGCATCTATTCCTCCTATTTTCTTGAAGTCTTTGAATAACCCCAAATGCGCCTCTACTATTAATCCAGTTTCTTCCTTCGCCCTCTTTATATAGTCTAAGAGGTGCTCAATTGGAAGTCTTCCATTTCTATCGAATCCTCCGCTTATTAAAATGAACTTAATTTCTTTTCTTCTTGCCTCATGAAAGGCCTCTAGTAATTCATTGCCATTGGATATCCACTTCATATTCCTTAAGAATACGCCTCTACAATGTTTGCACATAAGTTCGCATTTTTGACCAGTTACTGATATTGAATATACAATTGGTCTATAGCTTAAAATCATTTACTACCCTCAATGACTTCCACAAGATCATCTATCTTTAATCCCACTAATCTTATCTTTTTTTCGTTCATAAATTCTCTAATTCTATCTCTCACTTTATTCAAAGGTATACCTTTTAAGAACTCTTCTAATTCCTCTATTGCCTCTTCTGGATGTACAAAGAAATCACCTGCAATCCTTATTTCCTTTATAATGCCTTCTTCTTCAAGAATTTTCACCTTTACTAGTTTTCCTCCTTCAACCTTCTTAATGCCTATTCTCAAACTCTCACCTTCTAAAATTCCATGTGCTTGACTTATATTTACTTAGAAGCTCAATTGTAATCCTTTTTTCCTCCTCTGTAATATCAATGAAAATTGGCTTCATGTTAAAGCTTTTTTCAAATTCTATAATCAAAGCATTGGATAATTGCTCTCTTGAAATTTCAATTCCAAGCTCTTTTAAGGTTGTTACCCTCTTACTTACATCTTTTACACCTTTATCTTTAAACTTCTCAACATCTATTTTTAGTGCTCTTAATAAATTATAATTCAGAGAAATTAATATTGTACCATGTTGTAAAACCGCTCCAAATCTTCTTGTTTGAGCATTTCCAGAAATTTTTCTCCCTTCAACCTCAATATCATTTATAGGTCTGAAGTTTGCATTCAACCCGAGTTTTTTTAATGCATTTATTATTGGTGAGCAAATTTGCTTATAGCTTTCTTCAATATCCCTTGAAACTATTGACTCATCATCCTTTACTATGAAGCTATAGGTCAATTCGCCTTCAGTATGAATAACAGCCCCCCCTCCTGTTATTCTTCTCACAATTTCTATTCCTTGATTTTTACAAAATTCCATATCAACAACATCCATAACTTCTTGAAAATATCCTATGGAGACCGCTCTAGGCCACCAACCATATAATCTTAAGGTTGGAGGACTAATTCCTTTTCCCACTGATTTTGCTACTGCCTCATCTAATGCCATATTATAGAAAGGATCATTAACTTGAAATTTCAATACCCTCATTTCCTTCAAAGAGCTCCCTCCTTATCTTTTCCTTTTCTTCCTTTGTTAATTCTCTTGGATAATTATAAATTACTCCAGAGGCTCTTTCATTGAAATATGGCCTATTACAATCTGGGCATCCTTTAGTCATAAAAGCTTCTCCATCCTCTAAAATTCTCTCTATTATCTCCTTTCTAGCTTTTATTCCTTTTATTCTTCCAAAATCATCGAAATGAAATTCAATTTTCTCATCACTGAAAATTAATTCTCTAGCGAGTTGTAATCTTCTATATGATGATATGTTTGGGGGATTTTTTGAGAGCTCAATTTCTGGTAATGGAGTGAATGCAAAGAGAGAGGGAATAATTCCTAAATTTTTGCAATTATATAGCAATTTCACAACTTCTTCCTCAGTTTCCCCAAGCCCTACTATGATATGGGTTCCCACCTTCCATGAGCCGAAAATTTCTAAAGCTTTTTTCAAAAAGCTCCAATAAAAATCCCAATCTCTTCCCTTAATTTCTTTAAACAACTTCTCATTTGCACAATCTATTGGTATTGTCAGTATGTCAACATAGTTTTTTAATGTGAAAACTTCTGATAATGGAGGAGTGGATATGGAAATTGGCACTTCAAAATTTTTCATTCTTAATATGAAATTCTTCGCCTTCCATAATATATCTTCTTCATCAGTGAGTTGAAGGCATATCCTTTTCATTTTCATTTTTTCCATTGCATTTAAAACTTTATCAATTTCAAACTCAGGCCAAGTTATTCTTGAAATTTTATTTGTAAATCCCTTAGATTGAGGGCAGAACTTACATTTACCTCGACATTTATTATTAATCAAAAGGAAATATGCTGTAGTGGGAGGATCTTTTTGAAGTCCTTTTATAAGATTAAGCTCAATTGCAGTACCATAAGAGACCCTTAAAGTGGTAATGCTCTCTCCCATAGATGAGCAAAAGTATCTGATAGTATTTCTATCATTCCTGGGTTTCTCGTATAGCCCGGTCTGTAGAATATTCTATCCCCTCCAATCTTCCTTGCCCAAATTAAGAATAATGCTTCTTTATTATCTATAATAGTAAATCTTATATTTCTCCAATCTTTGAAGTGCCTTATTTCAGCACCATTAACTTTTAACTCTTTTATTATATCTTCTGAGCTTGGATCAAGGAATATTACTTTGATTTTCACCCCTCTTCCCTTGGCTGAGAGAAGTTCTTCTCTAATCCTAGGATAATAGCTGAATCTCTCTGTAAAAATTAATATCTCATTTTTTGCACGAGAAATTATTTTCACAGTCTCTAACTCCATATCTATTAAGCTATTTAGATGCTGCCAAAGCTCCTCTCTTCTTATTCCATACCTTCTCTCATCATATATCTGACTCAAAATATCTCCAACTTCATTTATTATGTTTTTAAGCTCAATGAGCTTCAAGTTCAACTCAAGCTCCTTCATTTTCAAATAATTATTTAAGAAATTATTAGGATGAATTAATGTAATCATTTCTCCTTTCACATCAATAGCGCCAATTTGTTTTAACCTGATAATGCTATCCTCTAGTAATTTTCCATCAATATTAAGCTTAGTCATTAGTTCATCTTTTCTACTATCTTGACTTAGAAGGCTCTCATAAATTTTAATATCAATATCAGAAAATCCCAAATTTCTGAGCAATTGCAATGACATTATGGATCATTTAGAAGTAAGAAAATAACAAAGATATTAGGTTTTTTATATCTCTAGAAGTACTTCAATCTTAATTATACCATTAAGCATTGAAACTTCCTTAAGCAATTGTCTCACTTCATCCATGTTATTAACTTCACAAAAGGCTGCTATATCAAATCTTCCAAAAGTTGGAAATACTTCCAAAATCTTAGGTATTTTCTCTAAAGCATTTACTAAGTCTAATACTGAGGTCTTATCAGCGTTTATTAATAATAATAATTGCAATTTTTTTCACCTCATAGAATTGTTTCCACTAGAGTTTCTGTTGATATTACACCTGGAAGCTTAGCTATTTCATAGACTGTAATTCCTAACTTTTCCAATGTTTTTGTTTCATATTCTGCTACAACATCACAGCTTCCTAATACCTTGAATACTCTTTTTACTCCCTTCATTTCTCTAACAGCCTTAACAATATCCTCAGCAAATCCTGGTTTACAATATATCAATATACATGCCAGCACCATATGCATCCCATTATGTTAAATTCATTAGATACTTATAAAGTGGATGGTTTTTATCTAAAGCTTTTCCTTGCAATTTTTCACCATAACCCTTTATGCCTTCCACTACAGCAGCAGCCTCAAATATGTATTCTGCTGCTTTTAAAGGACCGTATATTATAAAATCTGCATTGATAATTTGAAGTATTGAAGTTAATGCTACATTTATTGCTCTTGCAGTCATTTTACTAACCTTTTTATTAATTAGGGGTTGATAAGCAGCATTTGATGGAGCACAACCAGCAGGAATTGCAAGCTCCTTCTTTATCAGCTTTATTGCCTCCATTGCTAGCCAAATGCTGGTAAAATCAATTACTCCTACATCCACTGCTATTTTCAAATTCTTACATTTTTCCAATATGGTATTCCTTAGAAGGCATAGTTTTTCATCGGGATATATGGCATTGGGATCTAATGTTTGTGCTATTGCATATTTTATTCCATTCTCTTTTATGGCCTCAAGTTCATTATCTGTTGTGAATGGAGAAATGGAATTAACTCCACATCTCTGATTTATGCCCAACTCCTTTGCCTTTCTATATCCAGCTATTCTTGTTTCTTCATTTAATCCTCCTATGAATATGAAGTCCTCCGTAATCTCAGAAATAATGTCTAAATAATTCTCCATGGCATCTGGAGTCTCAGCTATAATATCCACTGCATGAGAAATTCCAGTTCTTTCTTTCAAACGTTTTACCTTTCTTATCTCCCTTAGTAAAGCCTTTGTATCCACTATTCCTCTTTTATGATCTTTTACCTTTCTATCGCCCTTATAGAAGAGACTGCCTATTAGTAAAAAATTATCAAAACACATAATGAAGCATCTCCTTCATAGCTAATACCATATTCTTAAGTTTAGAGAAGGCTATCTCTCTGCTAAATGCTCTTAATCCACAATCGGGATGAACCCATGCTATATTTTCCCTTCCATAGAGCTCTAAGCCCTTCTTAAGAGATCTTTTAATAGAACTTACACTATCCACGTTATCATCCATGGTACTTACACAACCAAATCCAATCTTCTTTGAGAAATCTTCAAGAGCCCTTCTCTCCACAATATCGAAATTACTTACAAAATCTTTAAAGGAAATACAGAGAATATCAAAGCCCTCTATTTTCACAAGCTCTCCAAAAGCCCTTCTCAAATTACCACATACATGTAATGCCTTCTCCCCCTTCTTATCTGAAAGCATTATTTCTAAGACTTTTCTGCCTATATCAAGTGGAGCACCTAATGAGAAGCTAGGCTCATCTATTTGAAAGCACTTTATTCCCACTTTTTGATATAGTTCCATCTCTACTGCTAATGCTTCTGCAACATCCTCATAGAGCTTAAAATCTCTAAATCCAGAATATGGTGCATCTGGAGAGAGTTCTGAAAAGAATACCATGGTTATAGGACCAGTTATTATTCCCTTTACCTCAGCCTTCCCCTCAGCCAACCTTTTGGCAAAAATTAAATCCTTTAATATTGGGGTATCTTCAGGCGGCTTAATTTTTCCAATGATTTCTGATTTTTCATTTGATGCTCTGAACCCCGGTATATGATCTGAGAAATATGTTATCATATCCTTTCTTGTCTGCCCATCACTAATAATCTCTATACCTGCCTCCAATTGATCCTTTACAGCAATTTCTATAGCTTCAATATCTTTTCCAACAACAGGATAACTTCCTATCACTGTGGCCTTCATTTTTATTTCCCTCTAATTAGTTTATTAGCTATTTCAACAGCTTCATCAGCATTTTTACCATAGGCATCTGCTTTTATATTGCTAGCAATACTCTCATTCATAACTGCACCTCCTACCATTACCCTCAATCCATTAGTCAACTTCTTTGCTCTCTCTATTATTATTCTAGCTTTTTCTATATCTGATGTAAGTAGTATAGAAAGCGCAAGTATATGAACTTCATTTTCTCTAAGAGTTTTTTCCACAACCTCTGGTGTTATATTTACTCCCATATCTATTACTCTAAATCCATTTGCAATTAGAGCAGCAGATACAATGGTTTTCCCAATATCATGAGGACCAAGCGAGCCTATTGCTATGGTTCCTTTGTAGTCATCAGTTTTTCTCTCGAGCATTTTTGGTAAGATTAAATTAAGTGCAGCTTTTGAAGCATTTGCAGCTCTTATGACTTCTGGCAGAAACAAGTCGCCATTATTAAATCTATCTCCTACGATTTTTAGTGCTTCTGTTATTGCATTTATTATAATATTTATATCCATACCTGATTTAATTAACTCTTCGGTTAACTCTTTAACTCTTTTTTGATTCTGACTTATAATTGAATTCTTCAATTCTTCCAGCAATTCCACTCCCTTTATAACGAAAAATTAATTATTATATGTTATATATAACATTGTTCACGCGGTAAATATGCGTGATAGATTCATTGTAGTTACAACTGTAGGTCCAGATAGACCAGGACTCATAAGTGAGATATCATCAGTTGTAGCAAATTTTGGTTGTAATATAGAGGATATTGATCAAGTGGTAATGAAAAACATATTTGTACTTTCCATGGTTGTTAGAGTTCCATACAATGTGGATTTAAATAAATTTAGAGATAAAATGAGAGATTTATGTTTTGATTTAGGATTAGAGGTGTCCTTCTACTATGCCGGGAGTGGATGATCTACTTGTCATAACTATAATTGGCATGGATAGACCGGGAATAGTGGCAACAGTTTCAGGAGTTCTCGCAAGATTTCACGTAAATATATTAAAGCTCAGGGCTTCTACAATTTTCTCAAATCTTTTTCTAATTACATTGATCGCTGATTTAAGCACTTCATTGATTAAAAAGGATGTACTTTTAAATATACTTAAGAATAGTTGTGAAGATGTAGGATTAGCAATAGCTGCAGAATCTTGTAGAAGCTATATTTCTGATAAAAAGATTATTGTGTTTGATTTAGATGGCACTCTTATTGAGCAAGAGATAATAGATGAATTAGCTAAAGCCGCTGGAGTTGGAGATAAAGTTAGAGAAATTACGAAAATGGCAATGGAGGGTAAATTGAAATATATTGATGCATTGAGAGAACGAGTTAAACTCTTAAGAGGTCTATCAGTAAGGGTATTGGAGGATATAAAATCCTCTATAGTAATAAATCCAGGGGTGAAGGAATTAGCATCCAAGCTTAAGGAACTAGGCTTCACTATAGGAATAGTTACTGGTAGTTTTGAATTTGTAGCTAATTATGTTGGAGAAATAATAGGTGCAGATTACGTATTTTGTAATAGATTAATCATAAGGGATGGACTCTTATCTGGAGAGGTAGAGGGAGAAATTACTGGACCAGAGGCAAAATTAAATGCAATTAAAAAAATAGCAAATAAAATTGGCATTGGTTTAGAGTCTTGTGTAGCTGTAGGAGATGGTGCTAATGATTTATTTATGATAGAGAATGTTGGTCTTGGTATAGGTTATAAACCAAAGCTAATCGTTAGAGAAAGAGCCCATGGAGTAATAAATACTGATGATATTAGAGTTTTACTTGCTCTCATGGGTTGTATTGGATTTAAGAGGGAAATAGTTGAGAGAATAAGGAAATTGGATAAAGAAATTGGGACCTTAAAATGGAAATAAGAGTTGTGGAAACTAGGAAAAATGTAGTTCATGGTTGGTACTTTCCTTATTCCTCGGGTAGAAGAGAATGTAATTCTGAGAGAATTTTAATAAATCCATATAATGGATGCTCAGTAAATTGTCCAATGTGTTATACAAGATCCTATGGCGGCTATTTTGATGATTGGAATAGAGAAGGGATAATAACTGTATTCAAAGATATTCATAAAAAGTTAGAGGAAGAACTCTCCAAACTATATTATGCTTCCTGTGGCTATTTTTCTCCCACTACAGATCCATTTCAATATCCAGTGGAAGATATGTATCATCTCTCTGAGCTATGTATGAATGTTTTTCTAGAGTTGGATTTGCCTATTGAATTCATCACGAAAAATGGTGCTAGAGTTCCAGATAGAATTTTTAGAAAAATGTCTGAACATAAATATGGGCATTGCTTCTGTCAATATACTATATTATCTTTGGATGAAGAAATTAGCAAGATTCTATCGCCTGGTGCCTCCATGCCTAAAGAGCAATTGAAAGCTGTGAGAAAATCCAAGGATTATGGATTGTATACAGTTGTAAGAATAGATCCGATTGTGCCGGGGATTAATGATTCTGAGAATATGCTTTCTGAGCTTATTGAAGCTGTAAAGGATAATGGAGCTGATCATATAATAGCTAGTGTTTGTGATTTAAGCAAACAATCTATGGAGAAAATGTTGCCAATTGTAGAAAATCTGAGGTTAAAGAGGCTATGGCAATCCCTTTATGTGGAGAAAATAGGCATGAGCTATCATGCATGTCTGAAGTATAGGAGAAATATATTTTCCATCATTAGAAAGATTTGTAAGGATAATGGATTAACTTTTGCACTTTGTATGGAATTCTATAAGCTAGGAAAAGAATATAGAGGTATGAATGAGGAATTTATGACATCCAAAGTATGTGAAGGAAAGATTGTTCCAATGTACTTTAGAAGAAGTTTAAAGGAGAAGTTCAAACCAATACCTAAGTGTGATGGAGATTGTCTATCCTGTGCTAAGAGTATTAACTATCCCCATTGTGATAAACCAATATTGGCTGAAGCTGGATCAATGACACTTCGAAAATATCTCAAACTTAAACCTGATGCTTGCTTATGAAGACAGAATTAAATATTGAGTTCTCTCTAAGTCTATTATGAATGAAGAATTTGATGAAGAAGTAGAGAGAATTAAATTAAAGAAGTTGAAAGAAATTATTAAAGCTGGAGGTGGAAAAATGGAAAGAAGCTATCTAGAGCTAAATGATGAGAATTTTGACGCAGTTGTAAATTCTTCAAATTTACTTGTTGTTGTAGATTTCTGGGCTCCATGGTGTGGTCCATGCATAGTCATGGCTCCAATATTTGAACGTCTTGCAAGAAAATATAAGGATAAAGTTCTAATGGCGAAAATGAATGTTGATGAGAATCTTGAAGTGCCTCAGCGTTTCAATATTTATGGAATACCTACGTTTATATTCATAAAGAATGGGAAGGAAGTTAAAAGAATTATTGGTGCAGTTAGAGAGAGTGAATTGGAAGCAGAAATATTAAGGTGGATTAAATGAGATTCATAGACTCTCATACACATACCTATTTGAGAGGTCCTGAGGATCTTGAATTAATGGCAATTTCTGGAGTAGAGGGTGTGATTGTTTGTTCTTTTTTACCATTTAATCCCTCTGGTTTTTCCACTATGCACGATTTATTTAAATGGTTAATTGAAGTGGAAACATATAGGTTATCTCAATATGGAATTAGTGCTAGAATTGCCATTGGAATACATCCAAAATCCATTCCAGAATCTGATGTTAAGTCTATTCTCGATTATATTCTTACGCTTTTTGATAATGAAAAAGCCTCAGCGCTTGGTGAAGTTGGACTGGAAATTGGAAGCAAGGAAGAAGAGGAAATTTTGATTCAACAAATAAGAATAGCCAATGAGTATCCTGTGCCCATGATTATTCATACACCAAGAAATAATAAATCGAAAATTTTGGATAAACTATTATCTATAATTGATTCTGAAAATGTCGATCCAGCAAGGGTTATAATAGATCATCTCACCCCAGATCTTGTGGAGAAGGTTAGATCAATAGGTGCAATAGCAGGTTTAACAGTTCAGCCTGGAAAGCTTACACCAAGGGACATCTATGATATTATTACAAAATTTGGTACTGAGGGAATTGTTGTAAATAGCGATATTGGAATAAATCCATCAGATCCATTAGCTCTTCCTAGAACTGCTCATTATCTTGATAGATGTGGAGTAAGCGGAGGAGATATCCAAAAAATATTATATTCCAATATTCGTATCCTTCTTCCTTTATAATTATTAGATTAAATTAGATTAATTAGATTAATTTCAACTAAAAATTTAAAAGCAATTTCTTTTGAACTCTATCTCTATGGATGTGGAGAAAAAAGTCAATGAAATTATTGAACTTTCAAATAGACATCTTTCTAAGATGTATAGAAAATATTATCCCTTCATACCAGAGAGGGCTGTGGACGACATTATATATTCAATTGATGGAAAGCCCTATATTGATTTATATGGTGGCATATCTATTGCTAATGTAGGTTGGTCAAATTCAAGAGTTATTAAAGCTGTGGAAGATCAATTACAAAAATTCTTTCACATGCCTTCCATTTACTATCTAGATCACATGGCTAGATTGGCTAAAAGGCTTGCAGAATTATCACCAGGAGGACATCTAACTAAATGCTTCTTTTTAAATAGTGGCTCTGAGGCTGTGGAGACCTCAATTGTAATATCCAAGCGCGTAAAGAAGAAACCCTATATAATATCCCTTCACAGATCCTTCCATGGAAAAACGTATTATGCAGTTAGCTTAACAGGTCAAGCTAATTGGAAATTAGATTTAGCCCCTATGGCTCCAGTGGTTTTTGCTCCTGATCCATATTGCTATAGATGTCCGCTTGGTCATGAGGAATATCCAGATTGTGGATTAGCTTGTGCTAGATATATTGAAGATATAATAAAATGTGAGATTGGGAATTATGCATCTGCTTTTATTGCAGAGCCTATAATGGCCAATGGAGGCATGATAATTCCTCCCAAGGAATACTTCAAAGAAGTTAAGAGAGTTCTAGATAAGTATTCTATATTGTTTATTGCAGATGAAGTTCAGAGTGGAAATGGCAGATCAGGAAAGCTCTGGGCAATAGAGCACTATGATGTAGTGCCAGATATCTTAATTACATCAAAAGCATTAGCGAATGGAATCCCAATATCCGTTGTAATTTATAGAGAAGAATACGATGAATTTCTAGTTCCAGGAGAGCATTATTCAACATTCGGAGGAAATGCATTAGCATGTATTGCTGCTGAAGTTGTTCTTGATGAATTAATTAATGGCCTCATAGGAGAGGCTGCAGAGAAAGGCAATTATTTAATTAGAAGATTAAATGAACTTAAAGATAAGCATGACATCATAGGAGATGTAAGAGGAGTAGGCTTATTCATAGGAATGGAATTAGTTAAAAATAGATTAACTAAAGTACCAGCTAAGGAAGAAACATTCAAATTTGTAAATGAGGCTTGGAAGAGAAGAGTGCTTGTTGGTTTCGGTGGTCTTGAGGGCAATGTAATAAGATTGGAACCTCCATTAACAATCAAGAGAGAGCATATTGATTATGCTATAGAAGCATTTGATTCAATTCTAAGAGATATTAAATAATCATCTATCCCTTTTTCCTTCAATAAATTCTTCAAAACACCTCTTAGCTAAATCATATGGCATTTGCTGAGGTGGATGTTTGAAGGCGAAGGCTGAAGCGCTTATTAATGGTCCAGAAATTCCTCTATCCAATGCTAATTTACATGCTCTTATTACATCAATAACTACACCAGCGCTATTAGGTGCATCCCAAACATCTAATTTAACATCAATTTGAACAGGGGTTCCACCAAAATATTCTCCCTTAATATATATGTAGCATATCTTCTTATTATCTAGAAATGGCACATAATCTGATGGTCCTATTCTAAGGGGCACATCATATGGTATCATGGCTTTTACTGCTGCAGTTTTACTTATTCGTTTTGAAACAAGTCTCTCCTCCTCAAGCATATTCAAGAAGTCTGTATCTCCACCTATATTCAATTGATAGCTCTCTAAGATTTTAATTCCTCTATCAACTAGAAGCTTTGTCAAGGTTTTATGTAATACAGTGGCACCTATTTGACTCATAACATCATCTCCTGCCACAGGGAGCCCTCTTTCATGAAATTTTCTCTGCCACTCTGGATCTGAAGCTATGAACACTGGCATACAATTTACAAATGCACATCCTGCCCTTATAGCCTCATTAGCATACCATCTCACCGCTCTCTCAGAGCCCACTGGAAGATAATTTACTACAATCTCCGCCTCAGAGTCCTCAAGTTCCTTTGCTACATCGACTTCAGGCTCATCACTTGTCTTTATGAAGTCTTTCAAATATTTTCCAAGACCATCCATTACAGGTCCCTTTCTAACTTTTATTCCTAGTTTTGGCACTTCACAGAATTTTCTAGTATTATTCGGCCAAGAGAATATAGCTTCGGATAAATCCTTTCCAACTTTATTTGCATCTATATCGAATGCTGCTACAAACTCTATATCTCTAACATGATATCCTCCCAAATTTACATTCAATAATCCTGGCACATCACCTTCAGCATTTCTATAGTAAAATACTCCTTGTACTAAGGCAGAGGCACAATTTCCAACACCGATTATAGCTACTTTTATACTCATTTTTTCACCTATTTTATAGCTATAAAACTCTATTTGATTTATAATTTTCTCCTTTATTTATAAAATAGCTATTTGAAAGGCCTCAATAATGGCCTATTGTAAAGTAAAGTTAATAAAGATGGAAGATCTTTCTCTCTCTCCTTAGGGATTATTAATGAAAAGGAAAGTAGCTCTTGCGCTTGAGGATGGAACATATGTTGAGGGCAAGGCCTTTGGAGCTGAGAAAAATGCTGTTGGTGAAATAGTCTTTTGCACTAGCATGACTGGTTATGTTGAAGCTCTTACTGATCCAAGTTATAAAGGACAAATATTATTGCTAACGTATCCATTGATAGGAAATTATGGAGTATGCAAGGAGGATTTCGAAAGCGACTCTGTTAAAGTTGAAGGTTTTGTAGTAAGAGAACTTTGTAAAGAGCCAAGCAATTTCAGAAGCCAGATGACAGTAGATGAACTCCTCAAGTCCTATGATGTGCCGGGAATAGAGGGTGTGGATACTAGAATGCTAACTAGAAAGATAAGAATCTTTGGATCAATGAAGGCTGCAATTGGAATAGATATGGATAGAGAGAAGCTAATAAGAATGGCGAGAGATCAGCCTTCGATAATTGAAATAGATCTCGTTGATAAAGTATGCGTTAAAGAGCCTAAGTTAATCGATGTAAAGGGAAAATACGATGTTGTTCTTATTGACTGCGGTGTAAAGATGAGTATTGTAAGACAATTAATAAAGAGGGGAATAAACCTCATCTTAGTACCATACAACTATCCCGCTGAGAAGATTATGGAATTTGATCCAGATGGTGTATTCATATCTAATGGTCCGGGAGATCCTGCAAGAGTTAGGGAAACTATAGAGACTATAAGAAATTTGGTTGGCAAGCTTCCATTAGCAGGAATATGTTTAGGTCATCAATTAACCGCTCTTGCCCTTGGAGCTAAAACGTTTAAGTTGAAGTTTGGTCATCATGGAAGTAATCAACCAACAAAGGACTTGGAAACTGGAAGGGTTTTTATATCAAGTCAAAATCACAATTTCAGCGTTGATGAAAAAACTCTGCCCAAGGGATTTGAGATTACACAAATCAACTTAAATGATTATACTATAGAGGGACTAAAGCATAATGATATTCCCATACTAACAGTACAATATCATCCAGAGGCAGGTCCTGGTCCACATGATACATACTTCTTCTTTGATAGATTCTTGGATTTATTGAGGGGGGGTTAAATGCCGAAAAGAAATGATATAAGAAAAATAATGGTAATAGGTTCAGGGCCTATAATAATAGGCCAAGCTGCAGAGTTCGATTACTCTGGAAGTCAAGCGTGCAAGGCTTTGAGAGAGGAAGGATACAAAGTAGTATTAGTAAATTCAAATCCTGCAACAATAATGACTGATCCAGATATGGCTGATGTGATTTACATAGAGCCTCTTGAGCCAAATGTTGTTGCAAATATAATTGAAAAGGAGAGGCCAGATGCTTTACTTCCTACGCTAGGTGGACAAACTGGGCTTAATCTTGCAATACAATTGGATGAAATGGGTGTGCTTAAAAAATATGGTGTTGAACTTATAGGCGCAAAGGCTGATGCTATAAGAAAAGCAGAGGATAGGGAGTTATTTAAACAATGTATGTTCAATATTGGATTAGAAGTTCCTAAGAGTAAAGCTGTTTATAGTGTAGAGGAGGCTTTGGATTTTGTTGAGGAAATTGGCTATCCTGCAATAGTTAGAGCTGCATTTACGCTTGGAGGGACGGGTGGTGGAATAGCATATAATAAGGAGGAGCTCAAGGAAATTGTTACAAGAGGCTTAAAGCTTTCAATAATAGGTCAAGTGCTTATTGAGGAGAGCGTAATAGGATGGAAGGAATATGAATTAGAAGTAATGAGAGATTTAGCAGATAATGTTGTTATAATCTGTCCAATAGAGAATTTCGATCCAATGGGAATTCATACTGGTGATAGTATTACAGTTGCTCCTGCTCAAACTCTAACTGATTATGAATATCAACAGCTGAGGGATGCCTCCATAAAGATAATTCGTGAAATAGGTGTGGAGACTGGAGGAAGCAACATTCAATTTGCAGTCAATCCAAATAATGGAAAGATTTTGGCTATAGAGATGAATCCTAGAGTAAGCAGATCCTCTGCTTTAGCTTCTAAAGCCACAGGATTTCCAATAGCTAAGATAGCAGCAAAATTAGCAGTTGGTTATACGTTAGATGAAATTCCTAATGATATAACCAAGGAGACTATGGCCAGCTTTGAGCCTACAATAGACTATGTGGTAGTTAAAATACCAAGATTTGCTTTTGAGAAGTTTCCAACAGCTAATCCCATACTGGGCACTCAAATGAAGAGCGTTGGTGAGGTAATGGCCATAGGCAGAACCTTTGAAGAAGCCCTTCAAAAAGCCCTAAGAGCTCTTGAAATAGGTAGATATGGTCTGGGCTATGATGGAAAGGATAGAAAGCCTAGTCGAGAAGAGATAATATATAAATTGAAGTTCCCCTCTCATGATAGGATTTTCTATATAAAGTATGCTATAGAACAAGGATTTTCCATAGATGAAATTTACAAATTAACATACATTGATCCATGGTTTTTGAATAAGATTAAAAATATCATAGAATTTGAAAGAATGTTAGAGGATTTGGCTAAGAAATATAAATTCGAAGAACTTCCATATGAAATTATAAAAGAGGCCAAAAGGCTTGGCTTTTCGGATAGACAGCTTGCTTACATATTCAACACCAATGAAAAACTCATTAGATCGATAAGAAAATCGAAGGGTGTAGTTCCAGTATATAAAATGGTTGATACTTGTGCTGCAGAATTTGAGGCTAAAACTCCATACTACTACTCAACTTATGAGGATGAGAATGAAGCATTGCCAACTAAGAGAAAGAAAATAATGATAATAGGCTCTGGTCCCAATAGGATAGGCCAAGGCATAGAATTCGATTATTGTTGTGTTCATGCAGTATTTAGCTTAAAAGAAGAAGGTTATGAAACAATAATGGTGAATTGTAATCCAGAGACGGTATCCACAGATTATGATACTTCAGATAGACTATTTTTCGAGCCAATAACCGTGGAGGATGTTATGAACATATATGAAAATGAAAAACCCGATGGAGTAGTAATACAGTTTGGAGGTCAAACGCCTCTAAATATCTCTAAGGAGCTTGAGGAGTATGGCGCTAAAATTTTGGGAACTTCTGTAGATTCAATTGATATTGCTGAGGATAGAAAGCGATTCAGTAAACTAATGGAAGAACTTGGTATTCCTCAACCTCCAAATGGAACAGCTCTTACTATGGAAGAGGCTAAGAGAATTGCGAAGCAATTGGGATATCCTGTATTGGTCAGACCTAGCTATGTTCTAGGTGGAAGAGCCATGGAGATCGTCTATGATGAAGAAATGCTGGAGGAATTTGTATCCAAAGCTATAGAAGTTAATCCAGGAAAGCCAGTTTTAATAGATAAATTCTTGGAACATGCCATAGAGGTTGAGGCTGATGCTCTATGTGATGGAGAGGAGGTATACATAGGTGGAATAATGGAACATATTGAGGAAGCTGGTGTACATAGCGGAGACTCAGCTTGTGTACTTCCTCCAATATCACTTCCAAAGAACATAGTAGATACAATAGTTGATTATACTAGAAAAATTGCATTAGCATTGAAGGTTGTTGGTTTAATAAATATTCAATATGCAGTAAAAGATGGAATCGTATATGTATTAGAAGCCAATCCCAGAGCTAGTAGGACTGTTCCATTCGTTAGTAAAGCCACAGGTGTGCCCTTGGCAAAAATTGCTGCTAAACTAATAGTTGGCAAGAAACTAAGGGAGCTAAACCTAAAGGAGAACCTCTATCCAAAATATCTATCTGTTAAGGAGTCAGTATTTCCATTTCTTAAGCTTCCTGGTGTAGATCCTGTTTTAGGACCGGAGATGAAATCCACAGGAGAAGTCATGGGAATTGATTATGATTTTGGCCTAGCATATTATAAAGCTGAACTAGGCGCTGGTATGAAGCTTCCTACAAGTGGCAATGTACTTATAAGCGTTAAAGATGAGGATAAACCCAAGATTGTGGAAGTAGCAAAGGCCTTTCTTAATATGGGTTTCAAAATTTATGCTACTGAAAACACTGCAAACTTCCTTAGGATGAATGGTATTGAGGTTGAAAAAGTTCAAAAGATTGGACAAGGAAGGCCCGATGTCATTGATATGATAATAAATAATAAGTTCGATCTTATAATAAATACGCCCAGTGGAAAAAGAGGTAAGACATCAGGATATATGATAAGAAGAATGGCTGTGGAACGCAACATTCCATACATAACAACAATACCAGGAGCAATAGCCACAGTGAATGCCATAAAAGCTATAAGAAATGGAAGATTAAATGTTAAGTCGCTTAATGAATATCATAGGGAATTACGTCAAATTTATTAAATATTTTTTCCATATTAAAATATGGCTATGAAGAATGCTGGTATTTCTGACGTTAAGGATGAAGTATGACATCAGATCAGAGCCTTAGATTTTGACCATAGAAAATTAAAGTAAGCATTCGCCATTTCAACAAGTCCAGCATGATCTGCCCATAATGCCGTCACTCCATTAGAAGCATATACTAAAATCATTACTTCGCTATTATCTACTATTATTCCTCCTCCAAACATCATATCCCCTACTCTAATGGAGGCAAGCTCTGATAAACATCTAATGCTTGATAATGCTGATTCACTTATCAAAATATTTACTTTTACTCCTCGATTTCTTACTGCTATTATAATTGGAGCTATCTTTTCTACTAAAAATAATTGTCCAGGAATGGCAATTTTAATTTCATTTTTTGATTTCAATAACATTTCATGAACTTTATTTAGAATTTCATCATAATTCTTCATAATCCATATGCTTGGTTTCTCACCTTCTTTTTTGAGAAATTGCTTAATTTTTTCATATTTTTCATAGAGCTCTTTTTGCATTCTAGCTCTATATTCCTCCAAACCTCCTTCCTTTATATAATATATCTTAGGTCTTTCATTTGATGAATATATTAACCCCTTTCTCTCTAAGCTTGAAAGTGTACCGTAAATTTTTGTATAAGGTACATTACTTCTTTTACTCAATTCCTTTGCGTTTCCACTATTATTAATAAGTGTTAAATATATCTTAGCCTCAGCCTCGCTTAGATTAAGATCTCTAAACAATCTAATTACCTCATTAATATTATTCATACTATTATTTGTATGAAAATATTCAAATATAAATTTTCGAAAAATTGACAGTCTGATGAATTATGCAAAGTATTAAGATTACAAAAAGTCTATGTCCTGAGTGTTTGAAGGTTATTGATGCTGAAATATATGAAGATGGTGGAAAAGTCTATATAAGGAAATCATGTCAAATTCATGGTGATTTTGAGGATGTATATTGGGGAGATTACTTCATTTTTGAAAAGGCGAATGCCTATGAATATATTGGAGATGGCATTAAAAATCCCAGAACTTCAATTGATAGAGGATGTCCTTATGATTGCGGCATATGCCCATCCCATAAATCTCATACAGTATTAGCAATAATTGATGTTACAAATAGATGTAATTTGAGATGTCCAATTTGCTTTGCAAATGCTGCTGCAGCTGGTTATATTTATGAACCTACTCAAGAAGAAATATTTGAAATGCTTAAGAATTTAAGGAGAAATCAACCAGTTGCACCAAATTCCATTCAATTTTCAGGTGGAGAACCTACCGTAAGAGAGGATTTACCTGAACTAATTGCCATGGCAAAGGAGCTTGGTTTTCATCATATAGAAGTTAATACTAATGGAATAAGGATTTCCAAGGATCCTGATTATTTAAAGAAACTCCTGGATGCTGGACTAAGCACTCTATATCTTCAATTTGATGGTCTAACATCAGAGCCATATCTAATTGCTAGAGGATTGGATTTATTGAACATCAAGCTTAAGGTAATAGAGAATGCTAGAAAAGTTGGCTTGGATAGCATAGTTCTAGTTCCTACAATCGTTAGAGGGGTAAATGATAATCAAGTTGGAGATATAATAAGATTTGCTGCTAGAAATAGCGATGTAATTAGAGGTGTGAATTTTCAACCAGTTTCAATAACTGGTAGAATAGATAGAGAGAAGTTAAGAGATATGAGAATAACCATACCAGATGTATTAAAATTAATAGAGGAGCAAACTAATGGTGAGATAAGGGTTGAGGATTTCTATCCCATACCTGTTGTTATACCAATATCCAAGGCTGTTGGAGCTTTAAAGGGGAGGAGATTTCAAGAGTTTACAAATCATCAACATTGTGGCATGGCTACAATAATTATGCCAGAAGGGGATAAATTGATCCCAATAACTAGATATGCTAATGTTGAAAAATTCATGGACTCTATGAAAAAAGTATATAATGCAGCATCAAATGGATCAAGCTTAAAGGCAAGGATTCATCTATTGGGTGCATTGAGATATATTAAACTCTCTTTAATGAAGGAGCTCTTAAGCTCTGTTTTAACTCAAGGAGACTATGGTAGCTTAGGAAAATTTATGCGTAAGGTTATATTAATAGGCTGTATGCATTTCATGGATCCATACAATTTTGATTTAGAAAGAGTTCAAAGATGTACTATTCACTATGCAATGCCAGAGGGGAAAATTATTCCATTCTGTACAATGAACTCAATACATAGACCAATATTAGAGAGGAAATATAGCAAAACATCATAACCAAAATATTTTTATCTCATTTTTGTTATTTTCTATCATTGGTGCACTTAATGGGCGGAGGGAAAAAAGTAAGGGTTAAACTTTCCAAAGATCTAATAACATTAGAGGATAAGAAGAAAAAAGAGGATCAAAAGAAGGAGAAGTCTTCATCCAACATTCTCATTGATCCAAAAATAATCGATCAAATAAAAAAGGAAACTCCAAAGATGAAGTTGATTACCCCTTTCACATTATATTCAAAATATGGTCTTAAGTATAGTATAGCAAAGGATATCTTGGAAAGTCTTTCAGCTCAAGGTTTGATTAAAACAATTAAGACAGGACGTCGTCTCGACATCTACACCGCAGCCTAGCGGTGCTGTTTTTGATTGAGCGAATTCCTATAGAAATAATTTTTAAAGAGTTTAAATGTGATGGAGAATTAGTAAGGATATTTTCACCAAGAACTATAGAGTCACTTATTAAAATAATGCCATTAACTTCAAACGTTTTCATACAGGAGGGTTTTGTTTATTTCAAAGTACCTCTTGAAGCAAGTTTTGAAAAGCCTAGATTGAATGCACAAGAAGGAGATATAATGTATTGGCCAGCTGGAAGAACTATTTGCTTATTCTTTGCTAAATGTAAACTTTCATATCAAATGAATTTGATTGGAAAAATTTTGAGTGGATTGGAGAATTTAAGAAAATTAGAACGTGGAGAATGGGTTAAAGTTTCCATTAAAGATTGATGAACTCTGGCTTCTCCTTTAAATTAATTATTGGGACTGCAATCCAGCCAGGCTTAATGCCCTCTGAAAATACCACTTCCTCTCTCTCATCCATTTTTACTAATATATACTTACCTTCGAGGGGCTTTTCACTTTCATAATAATAGAATAATGGCAATCCATACTTATCATAATAATTATTGTAAACACCTAAAACTCCATAATAGTGCTTATTATTGTAATCAAAATGTAAAACATATATGGGTTGGCCCATGGATATTGTAGAAGCGACAAGTCTAGCAAGATCTCTTAAATCTACAACTCTTAATTTCTTGGAAGCTTCCATTTTTATCACCAATAGATTATATCTCAAAACTATATTTTTGACTTACTTGTTTCATTACTAAATCCATGGCTTCTCTTAAGGGGATTCCCTCTTTAACCGCTATCTCTTTAATATCTTCATATTCTACCTTCAATCTTCTTATATTTTTATTCATTTTTATTCTTATCTTATATTCCTTCCCTCTAATTTTCACGAAATCCTCAAGGATTTCTTTTTCTACTCTTACTCTATTACATGTATAGATTTTCACACCCCAACTTCCTAGCTCCCTCATAATTACCTCAATAATATTTCTCAAGTTTTCTGGTTTTACAACAACTCTCACCATATATCCCGATCGCCCTTTTTTCATAAATACTGGCAGAAAACAAACATCTTCCACTTTCCCTCTCAATTTTTCTTCAAACCATCCTAAGATTTCTCCACTTATATCATCTATATTACATTCTAGAACATTAATAGTTTCTTCTGAGCTTCCAATTATAATTCTAGTTATATTGGGCATGCCCAAATCTCGTTCTCCAATTCCAATTCCCATTGAACTCACGGAGAATATTGGGGGAGATGTTTTTCCTCTTGTTAATGCTGCTATAATTGCCGCCCCCGTGGGTGTTGTGAACTCTTCATTTTCATTCGAAAGAAAGATTGGTATACTAAATTTCTTTACTATACTTAAAGTTGCAGGGGCTGGAAGTGGTATAATTCCATGTCCACATTTCGTCCAACCTACGCCTATTTTAATAGGTGTTGTAAAGAATTGAGCATCATATATACCTAAGATTTCTATTGCCTTAGCAGTACAAACAATCTCTAAAATGAAATCTAATTCCTTAAGATCATGTAAATCCTCCTTTCCATGAATTTCCCTCTCAATATCTAGTATAATTGATGCAACTTCATTTACAAACTTTCTTCCCCAATTTCCTAATTGAAATTTATTGGAGAAATTTTCCAAAGTTTCCATCAAATTTTCATATTTAACATCAGCTAACTTATTTATTGCCTTTATTCCTGTAAATCCATAGCTCTCCTTCTTATCAAAATAGAATAGCTTATCTCCTATAGCATTTGTAATAAGCTTCTCCATCTCCAACTTAAGCCTCTCCTCTCCAAGATCAACAAAAGCTGATAATATTTTATCTCCAGAGGCTCCTGCCATTGAGGAATCTATTACAACAATCTTCAAGAAATTCCCCATTTATTTTAAGAATTGAAGAGTATTATATTTTATTAGGTGCATAAAGTTGGATATTAATAATATACTTGATGATTACAAGGAAGGAAGAATAGATAAAGAGAGGGCTATTAGAAAGATAAAGCTTTTAGCGGTGAAGGAGCTTGAGAACCTTTGCTTAGATATATCACGTAAAATTAGAAAAGATATACCAGAAATAATACTTGCTGAAGGAAAAACTAATGAAGATGTAATAAGAGCCTCCATGACCATCTTAGAGGAAAATAATCATGTCATAATTAGCAGAGCTAATAAACAATTAGCCAATATTATAATTGAACAATTTAAAGATTTAGCAAAAGCATCATATTATGAAAAGGGTAGAGTAATTTCTATTAGAAAAGAGGAACTTAAAGAATTGAAAGAACCGCCAATAGCAATAGTAACAGCAGGTACTGCTGATGTAAAAGTTGCAGAGGAAGCAAGAGCTGTAGTAAATGAGCTTGGATTTAAAACTATTTGTTGTTATGATGTAGGTATTGCGGGTTTACAAAGAGTATTTTTGGCAGTTAAGAAGTGTATAGAAGAAAATGCTGAAGTTGCTATAGTAGTAGCTGGAATGGAGGGTGCATTGCCCTCTGTTTTCAGCAGCTTATTCCCTGGAATTGTAATTGGCGTCCCTTCATCTGTGGGATATGGTTATGGTGGTGGAGGAGTTGCTGCCCTAATGGCTATGCTTCAATCTTGTACACCTGGCATGGTTATCGTTAATATTGATAATGGTGTAGGAGCGGCTGTTGCAGCAGTTTTAATATCTAGGCTAAAATCTCTTTAATCAAGTATAGAATGAGTAGAATTAATGGAAAGTGAAATATTAAGAGCTCAAAAAGTGGTTGAAATATAGGATCTCCAAGCAATCTTTTAACTAATATAAATACATCAATGAAAATCATTATCAGTACTGAGATCAGAGCATATTTAACTTCCTCTCTCATAAATTAATGCTATTTTCTCCAAGTTTTATATTTATTTGCTAATGATAGAAACAAATATATAGAAGTACTTTTTTGT
>JANXER010000021.1 GCA_025057955.1 Candidatus Methanomethylicaceae archaeon
TACTGCTCCAATGCATACATGGCCTGGCACTTTATTTACTAAAACATTATCCACAAGCCCAAATCCTGCCACTCTATTTCTCTTGGAATTATCAAATACCTCTAGTCCAGCGTATTCTTGCCCTCTATGCTGTAATGCCAAAAGCCCATAAACTCCAAAATTGAAGACCTCCCATTTTTCATCGAAAAGATAAATTCCTAAAATTCCAGCCATAATTACACCTCAAAATATTCATAAATTCTCAATTTATTATTTGGAATTAACTTAGCTCTATTTGCAATATCTTGAGCGGTTTTCGTTGGATAATTTCCTGTAACACATGCCATACATAAATTCCCTCCTATAATATCAATGAAATCCTCATACTCTTGATAGCAAACTGCATCTGCACCTATGGCTTTTGCAATATCTTCATTACTCATGGAAAATCCTATCAATTCAGAGAAGGTTGCCATATCTATTCCATAAAAACATGGATGAGTAATCTTTGGAAAAGTTATAAAAACAAATATTTTTTCAGCTCCAGCCCTTTTAAGCTTAGAAACTATGGTTTTTGTAGTATCTCCTCTGACTATGCTATCCTCAACAATAATTACTTTTTTCCCTTTCAAACTATTCGCTATATTTACCTTCATATCTATTATTGAGGCTCTCTCCCTTGGACCCATTATAAATGCTCTATGTGTTACAAATCTATGCCTTCTCAATGCTCTTTCCCATCTTAATCCTGTTTCCTCATGTAATCCATAAGCTGCATCATCCGCCGTCTCTGGTATGGAGATGATAATATCTGCTTTTCTTACATAATCCTCATACCTCTTGCCTAATCTTCTACCCAATTCTTCTCTTATTCTATATACAAATCTTCCATTAATTATGGAATCAGGTCTAGAGAAATAAGCGAATTCAAATCCACAAAAGGCTCTATTATCCTTTACAATTTTAATTCTTTCCATTTCATCCTTTGAAATTATTACTAATTCCCCAGGCTCAATTTCTCCTTCCAATTTTATATTGTTTATATCAAGGGCTGCGCTTTCAGAAGCTATAGCTATAGCATCCTCTGATTTTCCAAATATCAAAGGCCTTATTCCATGAGGATCTCTAAATGCAAATAAATCTCCATTGGAGCTTAAACCCACCACAGAATAAGCTCCTTCCACTAATTCCATACAATTTTCAATTTGCTCTATTATATTATCCTTAATATTCAAATATTTACAGAGAAGCTCGCTATCACATACTTCATCCTTTATTTTTAATTCCCTCTTCAACCACCCTATATTAACTATATTGCCATTATAAGCTATTCCCAATTTCCTCCTTCCATTGCTTGAAACAATTGGTTGAGCATATTTTAATCCAGCATCCCTTCTTCCTGAAGTTCCATATCTAACATGAGCTATGCCCATCTCACCTGGCAATAAATTCATCCATCTTTGAAATTCTTCTCTTTCAATCCTTGGTATTAATCCTATATCCACATATCTCCTTAATCCATTGTAATATGTAAGAAAGCCATAGGACTCATGTCCCCTATGATTTTGAGCTAAGCTTCCCCAATAGAGCTTTGAAAACACTTCTCCATTACATTTAGCAGCATATACTCCACACTTCTCTTTTAGCATTCTCTCCCCTTTACTATAAACAAGTCTATTTTAAGATTATATATTAAGCTTTTTTTACTTATTTATTTAAAAATATCATCAACTGATAATAAATTTAAATCCTCTATCTTCATTTCTCCAGCCATAACTTTATAAGCACCAATACATCTTTTTTCCACTTCTTTAACGACCTCTTTAGGAAGCTCTGGAGCTACGCCACTTCCATGGAATCCCATTCTCCTAAGACATTCTCTTAAGAATTCCTTATCTAGGCAGTGTTGCTCTTGACTTTCTCCAACTTTATAATATTTAAGAGACCATATTCTCGCTGAATCATGCGTGGGAGGCTCATCAATTTGTATTAATTCATCTCCAATAAATCCAAATTCTAGCTTAAAATCTGGAATTATTAAGCCTCTTTTTTTTGCCTCTTCTTCATAGAATTCAAATAATTTTAAGGATGCTTCTTCTAAAGCATCCCATGTATCTTTATCCACAAGCCTCAATTCAATAGCCTCATGCTTAGTTATTGGTTCATCATGCCCTTTCTCCACTTTAGTTGTAGGTGTTAATATTGGCTCTGGGAGCTCCTCAGCTTTTCTCAATCCTGAAGGGAGCTTTATTCCATAGAGCTCCCTCTTGCCTTGGCTATATTCCCTCCATAGCGATCCATATAAATACTTTCTAACGATCCATTCAATATCTATTCTCTTGGCTTTTCTTACTCTTATGGTTCTATTATCCACAATGGATATAAAGTGATTTGGAAAAACACTTTTACTTCTTTCAAACCAAAATACTGTGAGTTTTTGTAGATATTCTCCTTTATGTGGTATTAAAGTTGGAAGTACTACATCAAATGCTGAAACTCTATCGGTGTGAAAAATCAATAGCTCCTCTCCAAGATCATAAACATCTCTTACTTTTCCTCTTCTCAATTTTCCAATTTTCAAGTCCGAATATCCAATAACTTCACTCAATATATCTCACCAAATCCATTAAATTGTTTATGATTAAATCTGGTTTTATTTTTCCCTGTATATATTTATTTTTTTCAATAAGTATGGTAAAAATTCCTGAATTTTTTCCAGCTTTAACATCTGTATCAATTCTATCTCCTACAATGGCTATGCTTGATTTATCAATTCCAAGCCTTTCTATTGCAAGATTTATAATATATTTAGAGGGCTTACCAATTATAATCGGTCTAACACCAGTGGCTGTTCTTATAGCATTTACTATGGCTCCAGCCCCTGGCAAATATCCATCTTCAATGGGGAGCATTGGATCAGCATTTGTGGCTATGAATTTTGCTCCTTTCTGAATGGCTATACATGCTTCAACAAGCTTCCTATAATTGAAATTTGTATCCAATCCACAAACCACATATTTCGCCATAATGCCATTTTCAATTATTTCAAATCCCTCTTGAGCTATAGCCTCTTTTAGAGCACTTTCACCTATAATATAGCATGGTTTTCTCTCAAGGCTTCTCATATAGTGAGCAGTGGCAATAGCTGAAGTCATTACCTCAGATGGATTTGTATCTATGCCCAATTTAATGAGCTTTTTTGCATATTCCTCTGGCGTTCTTGTGGAGTTGTTTGTTAGAAAAAGTATCTTAATTCCCATGGATTTGAAAATTTTAATAGCCTTATCAGATCCCTCTATTAAAGCCTCTCCTCTATATACACAACCATCTAAATCTATTAATAATCCTTTAAACATAAAATTTCACTACTTCAATGGCAAAATAATTGAAAAAGTTGTTCCTCTTCCTAATTCACTTTCTACTTCTATTCTTCCACCGAGCTTCTCTATTATTTTCTTGCTTATATATAGGCCTAATCCAGATCCTCCCCTCTTAGTGGTAAGGAATGGAGTGAATAATTTATTCAAAATTTCCTTTGGCATTCCTCCCCCAGTATCTTTTATCTTAATTATTAATTCTGATTCTATTCTATTCATTGTTATTTCCAATTTTCCTCCGTTTGGCATAGCTTCTATGGAGTTCTCAATAATGTTCATTAATGCATTCATTAGTAATAAGAAATCAAGCTTTAATTTTTGATTATTTTCGAATTTTATTGCTACTTCAATGTTATTTGGAATATTCATTATTGAAATTGTCTCCCTTAAAATTTGATCGATCTCCACATCCTCCTTAATTGGCTCTTTATACAAAGAGAGGAATGAAGTAATCGTTCTTTCAAGGATTCTTATATTTTTATCAATTTTATATATAATATCAATTAATTTTTTATTCTCAAATTCCCTCCTTGTGGCATCTGAAAGAGACTTAAGTATTTCCCTTATCATATGGCTTTGTAATACCAACGATTGAACTGTATTTTTCAATTGATGACATAGAATTGGGCTTATGTCTTCCTCAAATATAAATGCCATGTGAACTTCAGGAAATATTTGAATTTTTTCTATTTTCACATTATGTGGATTTCTGTTGGAATCTAAAACTACAGCTTCCTCAATTTTCATTATTTCATTCAATTTTTTATTCCTTAAATCTTTATAGTGATATCTATTGAGAAATTCTCTATTTGCATCTATTATATTTTCTTCATTGAAAATTAAGCTTGGAAATGGTAAGGTCTTAATTAGTTCCACATATGGAAATTTCGCCCCTATTAGAAGGAAATCTCCATTTATTTTAGCTATTGAATAGTATATTAGCAATCCTTTATCTGGAATGGAAAAAACTTTTGAGTTTTTTTCAATTATCATTTCCTTATTAAGGCCAAGGTTTTCCCCATATTTATTTATCCATTTTATTCTTCTATTTTCATCTAAAATTGCAACTATGAAATCCATAGCGCTTAAGATCTCAAGCATTATTTATTTTGAGCCCTCCATTTTATTTTTCATGTAATTTAAGATGATATCTGCTCCTTCCTTAAATAATTCTCTCAATTTTTCCTCAAATATTTTTGGTTCTTTTAAAGTTTCATAGCCCCCAAGATGATATATTAACACTGGTAGATTCCTCTCTCCAAATATTTCCATTAAAGTCATTACTACAATTTCTTCAAAGCTCTTATTTTTCATTCCCTTTCACATTTTCCAATGTTTTAACCCTACTCTCTATAAATTTCACAATTTTCTCTTGTGTAATAGTAATTTCTTCTTCTATTTTCTTCATCATTTTCTCCACTATTTCTAAAATTTTTTCAGGCATTACTGGTTTTATTAAATAAGCATCAGCTCCAAGATTTAGCGCTTGTACTGCATTTTCAAGCGTCGCAAATCCCGTTATAATTACTTTCTTAGTTTTAGGAACTCTTTCCTCTAGTTTAGTCAATAAATCTATTCCGCTCATATCAGGAAGCACAATATCAATGAAAGCTATATGATATATCTTTTGCTTAGACTTTTCAATGCCCTCTAAAGCAGTTCCAACAGCATCTACTTCATATCCTGCAGCTTTAAGGATTTCAGAAATTCCCTCTCTTATGTCTAAATCATCATCTATTACTAAGATTCTTCCCTTCATAGATTTCCCTCTTTTCCCTTATCTCCTTATTTCTCTATTTCCTTATTACCTTATTACCCTATTACCCTTATTACCCTTTTTACCCTTTTACTCTTTTTTCGCTCATATAAATAGTTCTAAATAATGGGTACGCCTATAAGTATATTATCCTTCACCCTTATTAATTTAATAACTATATTCTCCTCCTCTACATCACCTATTACAGTTAAACACCATTTATTATCATGAGTTACAGCCAATTTCTCTCCTTTGAACCATCCTGGTCCTATTATTCTTACTTTTATCTTCTCCCCTATTCTAAATCCACTTCTTATGCTTCTTCTAGGCTCTATTCCAAAATCAGATGGCTTTAAAATTAGCTTCATTCCCTTAATTCTCTCTAAATCTCTTAACCTTTTATAGAACTCATACCAAGTCATATATTTAATTTCCTTTGTTCTTCTTCCAAACTTATGAAATTCACACTTTTGTATGCCTATAGCTGGCCATTTTTTTCCAGCGCCTATTTTCCTTGCATATTCTATAATTTTTTCTATTTCTCCATCATTCAATGGATGTACCCAAACTGGAGCTAAAAGTAAATCAATTGATGTATTTTTTGCTATATATTCTGCAATTTCCATAATTCTTCTCACATTATAGAACTTAGTTCCAGAGAGCTTTTTCGCTAATTCTTCATCAAGGGCATCTATGGAGAGATTAATTCTAGAAAGTCCTGCCTCTTCAAGCTCCTCTATTAATCTTTCATTAAGCAAATATCCACGCGTTTGAATGGATATTACTGATATTTCCTTCATATCCTTTAAGCTTTGAATTAAATCCACCAACCATGGATAGGTTAATGGATCGCCCACGGTATCTATATGAGCTTCTACACTGTAATTCTTTATTTTCAATAATTCTTTAATCCACTCTATAATATGATGTAAATCCACAATATATTCAGTTTGTCTATTTTTGCTTTTAGGACCAGCATCTGTGGAACAAAATATACAATTTAGGGGACATGAAGTTGAAGGTCTTATTTGAAGGACATTAGTACCTCTATCTATTATTCCAAAGCATACCGTTCCCATTAATGGAGCATCCTCTGGTATTTTAAATAATTTTTTCATGATAGCAAATATATATGAAGGGAAAATTTTATTTGTAATGGTGCTATTAATGCAAGAGCTTCAAGCATTATTTAAACCAAGAAGTATTGCAGTCATAGGTGTATCAAGCAATCCAAAGAAGATAGGTTATGAAATTTTCAAAAATATAATTTCAAGTGGATATGAGGGAAAAGTTTATCCAGTTAATCTTGAGGGAAAAATTGTATTAGGATTTAAATCCTTTACTTCAATATCTCATATACCTGAGGAAATTGATTTAGCAATAATTTCCATTCCTGCAGCCTTTGTAATTGATGTTGTTGAAGAGTGTGGAAAAAAAGGAGTTAAAGCATTAATTGTAATAAGCTCTGGCTTTAAAGAGATTGGAAATATAGAGCTTGAGGAGAGGCTTTTATCTATTACTAAAA
Source organism: Candidatus Methanomethylicaceae archaeon (assembly GCA_025057955.1). Lineage (GTDB taxonomy): Archaea > Thermoproteota > Methanomethylicia > Methanomethylicales > Methanomethylicaceae > JANXER01. The sequence continues at coordinate 6,638 of JANXER010000021.1, forward strand.
AATATGGAATGAGGATGCTTGGACCAAATGTATTCGGTTTATATTATGCTCCATCAAAATTAAATGCCACTTTTGGCCCTCAGAAGATTCATCCAGGAAAAATAGCCTTTATAACACAGAGTGGAGCATTGGGAATTGCATTAATGGAATGGGCTACTATGCGTAAAATAGGTCTTTCTGCTGTAATTAGCATGGGAAATAAAGCTGATATAGATGAAGCAGATGTTTTAGATTATATTTCCCATGATGAGGATACAAAAGCAGTAATAATATACATGGAAGGAGTGAGGGATGGAAGAAAGCTAATGAAATCCTTATCTAAAGTGAAAAAACCAGTGGTAATAATAAAATCTGGAAGGAGCGAAGTTGGAGCAGCTGCAGCAAGCTCGCATACTGGATCTTTAGCTGGATCAGATATAGTATATAGTGCAGCATTTAAGCAGAGTGGAGCGCTTAGAGCAGATGATCTTTTACAAGCATTCAATTGGGCTAAGCTAATGGTTATGCAACCTCCTCCTAAGAGTAGAGAATGTGTAATATTAACCAATGGAGGTGGCATAGGCGTATTAGCAGCTGATGCTTGTGAAAAGGAGGGTTTGAAATTATCAATTATTCCAGAGGATCTTCAAAATGAATTGAAGAAAATTATGCCAATATTTGGAAGTAGTAAAAATCCAATAGATCTCACTGGACAAGCTGGAAGCAATGAGTATTATAATTCCCTGAGGCTATTAATTAAGGACGATAGAATTGACTCTATAATCTTATTATATTGTCAAACTGCTATTACTGATCCTTTGGAAATATCAAATTCAATTTTAGAAGCTTATAATTTGGCTCCAAACAAGCCCATATTAGTGTGCTTTTTAGGAGGAGAAAAATGTGAGGAAGCTATGAGGAGGCTTGAGGAAGCCTCCATTCCTACTTATGAAATGCCTGAGCATGCAGTTTCCTCGCTTGCTGCATATTGTAATTGGAAGGCTAATTGGAAGGCTAATCCCACCATTTCTTCTTAAGGGGCATGGCAATTATTTCCCTTATCTCAAGCCTTTTCTCCTTTTCCTTGGAGAAAACTGTTCCAGCATATGTGGCTCTTAATACAATGGCTGTATCTGCTCCTCTGCCGCTTCCTCCTACAGCTATTACATCCTTAAATGGCTCCAATGCACCATGCTCCACAGCTATTATGGCTACTTCCACAGCTACTTTCATACCTTGACCAAATGTATATAATGTATCTTTGAATATTGTTTCTATTGTTGGAAAGCTATAGTTAGATAGCTCATATAGAGATCCATGAAGTATATAGGATATTTTATCTAATACTATTACACCCATATCCTCCAATTCCTTCTTAATTTTAGAATCCATGCAAGGATATTCATAGCCCCATTCCCTTCTATACGCCCCCTCAGTTACACAAACTATCTTAGCTCTATTCTTCAATGCCTTTGCAAATTTCAATGCAGTGGAGCCGCTTGTGCTAGAAACTACAACGTCCTTTGGACCATATTTATCAATGTATTTTTTCACAGCTTCTACAACAAGATCGGTATTCTCTTCGCCTGGATTTTCAAAATAATATACCTCTCTTATCATAAAATAATATTATTACTTCAACCTTTATAGCATTATCGAATGTCTTTAATAAAGAGAAATGGTGATAATTTTGTATATGAATGATTTAACTTTATTTTTATGTCTATTATAGAATAATAAATAAAAATAAACTATAAAATAATCTCTATAATCAAAGGAGAAATGGTATGTAAATGCAAATATTTAGCAATGTAACTATGAATCCAATCCTCAGAAACTCCATAAAAGTTATAGTACTACTATATCTGCATTCCAATACCTCCAAAATTATTATATTGGATGCTGCTCCTAATAGTGTTAAATTTCCTGCTATTGTTGATGAACAGGCTAAAGCCAACCAAGCAGCTACATCTTGTCCATTATAGCCTATGCTCTTCATATAATCTATATAGAAATTCACTAGGGGGACATTGCTTAAGACTTGGCTGAAAACTATTGAAATAGTAAATATGGATAATAAATCCATGGAGCTTTTGCTTGAATGAATTGCTCCAAGCAATGGTTGAAGTACTCCACTCCTCCAAACCCCCTCCATGGTTATAAACATAGTTATAAAGAATACTATTGTGCCCCAGTCCACTTTTGAAAGGGATTTTCTTGGCTCTGAGGTGAGCACATACATTCCTGCAGCAATAATAAATGGTATGGTTCCTCTTTGAGCTATAAAGGGCATGCCCAATAATTCAAATATATCATTTATTACAAGAGCAATAATAGTTAAAGATAATCCCATGCCGGAGAGCATAGCATCTCTTTTATCCTTAATGGCCTCATGTGGTACTAGTGAAAAGTTAATTCTTTCATTTTTAACCTTGAATATTTTTATAATCAATAGGGATGTTGCTAATAAATTCAATAGCGTAGGTATTAAGAGCTTTACCATGAAAAATATAAAGGGAGCATTCATACCAGATTTAACAGCAATTAATATATTCTGTGGATTTCCAATGGGCGTCATTACAGAGCCTATTGTAAGGGAAAAAGCTAATAATAAAAACATCACCTTCAAATTAATATTAGCTGCTCTAGCGAAAACATATGCTATAGGTGGACCCATTAATGCTACAGCATCATTTGTGGCAAATGCTGCCATTATTCCAAAAATTAATGCTGAAGCATGGATTATAGCATGGCGCGATTTAAATCTTGAAGCAAAAAAATACGCCATGGCTGCAAGAAGCCCAGATTGTTCAGCAAGTGAAACTATGCTGAACATTCCAATTAAAAATAATATTACATCTAAATCAATTAAAATTCTCACTTCATCTACGCTCACAAGTCCAGAGAGCACAGTAATAGCTGATGAGAAGGCCATTATGCTCCATACTGGTATTTTTGTTTTTTTACTTCGAGCTATAAGGGCTATGGTTAAGTAAATTATAATCCCTAGCCCTATGTAAAATCTATAATCTGGCAATTTCACAACCTTAATTGATGATAAACTTCAAGTTCATAAAATTTTCCAATTATTGAAACTTATTGAAAATCTTCAATTTTAATGTGAACTCATTAAACTCAATGAACACTCATTAAATGAACTCTGGCACTATTATTGAGACTTCTGTTCTTCTTAATCCTCTTCTCACAAGCTCCTCATACAATCTTAGAAGCTCTTTAAATTCCTCTTTAATATGAAGCATTAATCCCTCTGATAGAGCATTTACTATAATTGGATTCCCTCTTTTAAGCATTTCAATAGCTTCATTAATTGTATATGGATGAGGCTCTATAGGAATGTTAATATCATTCAATAATTCAAAAATTTTCGCTATTCTATCTAAATATTTTTCATTGAATTCAGCTATTATTAAAATATCATAATCGCTCCAAGGCTTATAATCTCCTCTTGCGCGAGATCCAAAGAGTATTATGGCCTTGGTATTAAAGTTCTTTAAGATTCTTTCAACTGCTTTAAGAAGCTCTTCATTTTCCAATGGTTTTCTCAACAAATTTAAGCACCCTTTCAGCAGCATTTAAAGCTCTTTTTGAAACTTCCTCATCATAAGCTTCATGAGGAGTTCCTGAGGGATGAGCATTTGGATATCTTGAAGGTATATAATGTCTATCAAGCTCTCTAGCATAACTCATTAACTCTTGATTTGGATTCTCTCCAATTCTATTAAAATATCGAAGGAGAAGTTCCCTTATACTATGACCCCATGGAGCTTCATTCATATAGTAAAGAAGTGCTTTACATGCTTTCTCAGCAGCTTGATGGAAGTAAAATACAGCAGCATTAAATCTTTTCTCTCTATGTAAAATTTCCGCTGTTTCAAAATCCCATAATGCCTCATTAAACCATCTTAGAGCCTCATTCATCATAAATATGTCCATAAATAATCCTAATAAATATTATGTTCAAAATTTTTAATAATTGTCGTTATTAAAATAATCTATAGTAAATATAAGTAAATATTGAATTTACAAGATATAAGAAACTCTTTTATATTTGTTTAGAAATATTTATTTAGGAATAATAATGATGGTGAAATATATGGAAGAGTTTAGAATGCCATTAATAGGAGAGAAATTTCCTGAAATGGAAGTTGAAACCACAAGAGGCAGTATAAAACTTCCAGACTTCTACGCTGGAAAGTGGTTTGTGCTATTCAGCCATCCAGCAGATTTTACTCCAGTGTGCACCACAGAGTTTGTAGCCTTTCAAAAGAGATATGAGGAATTTCAAAAGCTAAATTGTGAATTAATAGGGCTTAGCGTAGATCAAACGTTCTCTCACTTAAAATGGGAGGAGTGGATTAAGGAAAAGCTTGGAATTGAAGTTAAATTTCCAATAATAGCAGATCCTGCAGGAAAAATATCTGCAAGATTGGGAATGCTTCATAAACAAGCCGCTGGAACTAAGACAGTAAGAGCAGTTTTCATTATTGATTCAAAGGCAATAATTAGAGCTATATTATACTATCCAATGGAGCTTGGAAGAAATATGGATGAAATATTGAGAATGATTAGAGCTCTGCAAATTGCAGAAAAGGGCTATGCTATGCCAGCCAATTGGCCAAATAATGAGCTCATTGGTGATGGCGTAATAGTTCCACCAGCAAACAATTGGAGCATGATAGAGAAGAGGATGGAGCAAGTAAAGGCTGGAGAGATTAAGTGCTTCGATTGGTGGTTCTGCTATAAGAAATTATAATTTTTTATCGATTTTTATTGGTTTCTTCTATCCTTTTTTATCCTCTTAACCCTTTTAACTCAGTAAACCCTCTCCATTCTGATATAATTAATTCAATTCCAAAAATTTTTGCAAAATTCTCTATTATTTGCTTATTTCCACTTAATGCAGCTATCTTCAGATTTTCAATTATTGGATGGAGTATTCTTTTGAAAATGGCTTTAGTTAAATTATCAATAATCTCAATTTCTCTATCATTTACTTCAAGCTTTCTCAAGGCTTCAGCCAATTCCTCCTTTCTTATCTTCTCATAGCTGGAAATTATTTGAGATATCAAATCCTTAATACAACACATCTTTATTTCTTCATATAATCGAGATATTTCCTCTTTTATTATCTCCTTAGCTCTTTCAATGCTCTCTTTTCTTTTAGCAAGATTTCTCTCAATTATATCCTTGAAGTCATCAATATTATAAAGAGTTATTCCATCTAATTCTACAATGGACTCCTCAACATTTCTTGGGTTTGAAAGATCGATTATTAAGAGCTCCTTCTTATTTCGCCTTTTCATAGCTCTTAAAACATCATCCTTTGTGAGTATATAGTGAGGAGCAGCAGTTGTACAAATAATAACATCCGCCTCAATAAGAGCCTCTTCCAATTTATCAAACCTTAATGCTCTTCCAGAGATTTTTTTCGCTAATATAACTGCTCTTTCATATGTTCTATTTGCAATGAAAATAGCATTGAGCTTTTTATGAGCTATAGCTTTAGCTACACATGTTCCCATCTCTCCAGCGCCTATTATTAATACATTCTTTCCATCAAGTCCACCTAATGCCTCTTCAGCTAATTTAATGGATAGAGAGGCAAAGGATATTGAGCCTTTGCTAATTTCAGTCTCATTACGAATTCGCCTTCCAACTTTTATAGCTCTTTTGAAAATTGTCCTAAGTATTGGACCTATTGAACTATAGACTTCTGCTTGAAAATAAGCATTCCATACTTGACCGAGTATTTCATTTTCCCCTAAAACCATGGAGTCTAAACCAGAGGCCACATTTAATATATGTTCAAGAACTTCATGATTTTTTGAAACCTCAATGGCATTATATGCTTCATTCTTCATAATTTCAGCTCTATTCGCTAAATAATTCTTCAATTCTTCAATAACTTCATTATATGATTCATTATATGATACTGCATAAATTTCCACACGATTACATGTTTGAAGTATTACACATTCGGAAATATTACCTAATCTTTTAACCTCTTCATAAGCCTCACTTAAATTCTTAAAAGCTACAGCCTCTAAAAGTGGAAGCTTTGCTCTTCTATGTGTAATTCTAACATTAATTATATCGAAGGTTAAAGTGGATGAATTAACCATTTGAATGCCCATATTTGATTATGAAATTATTGTATAAATAGATGATCTCTTATCTTATTATGGAGGTTTGAATTTGCTAATGGATTTTAAGCTAATGGGAAAAAACATTTTAGTTATTGGAGGAGGAAGAGAGAGCTATAAAAAATCCATTAAGTTCTTAGAGGAAGGATGTAAAATAACAGTCTATAGTAAATCCTTTACAAAAGGTTTTAAAAGGCTTGCTGCTGAGGGAAAAATTTCCATTATTAAAGCTAATATTGATAGTGCAGAGGAATTTCTAAAAAATTTAACTCAAAAGCCCGATTTATTAATAGCTGCTACAAATAATTATGATCTTAACTTAGAGTTAGTTTCAATAGCGAAAAAAATGGGATGTATGGTATATGCCATAGATAATCCATCTATGAGCGATTTTACATTTCCCGCATTAGCGAAAATTGGAGATGTAAAAATAGCTATATCCACAGGAGGCAAAAGTCCAGCCATTGCAAGATTGATTAGAATGAAGATTGAGAGGATTATAAAACCAGAGCATTTACTTCAAATTCAACTTCAACATCAAATTAGAAGCACATTGAAGAATTTAACTTCAAATCAAAAAATGAGAAGGAAAATACTTTACTCCATAATCAAGGATTATAAAATTAAGGAATTATTGAAATTTGGAAAAATTGAGGAAGCTCGCTTAGAAGCATTTAAAATAATTGAATCTTATATCTCCTTAAGAGAGGATTCACATGGGAGAATTTCCAATAATAAGAATGAGAAGGCTTAGAAGAACCTCTGCATTGAGAAGCATGAATTTTAAAGCTAGAATTCATCCAAGCGATTTAATCTATCCCATATTTATTGATGAAAATGCTAAATCTCCAATTTCAATAAACTCTATGCCCAATTGCTATAGACTTCCATTGAATTATTTAATTAATGAAGTTGAAAGAACATTAAATCTTGGAATTAAAGCCATTTTACTATTTGGCATTCCATCATATAAGGATGATATTGGATCTTCAGCATATGATAAAAATGGCATAATACCTAGAGCCATTAGAATTATAAAGGACAATTTTAGCAATGAAATTGTAGTAATAACAGATGTTTGCTTATGTGAATATACTTCTCATGGACATTGTGGTATAATAAAAAATGGAGATGTTGATAATGATTCAACATTGGAAGTCCTTGGGAAAATTGCCATTAGTCATGCTGAAGCTGGAGCTGATATTGTAGCACCATCAAGCATGATGGATGGTCAAGTTAAATACATAAGAAGAGCTTTAGATGATGAGGGATTTAATGATATTGGAATAATGGCTTATTCTGCTAAATTTGCATCATGCTTTTATGGGCCCTTTCGTGAGGCTGTGGATTCAAGGCCAAAATTTGGAGATAGAAAAAGCTATCAAATGAACTATGGAAATAAGGATGAAGCATTAAGAGAGATAGCGCTTGATATCTCAGAGGGGGCTGATATAATAATGATTAAGCCAGCTTTAGCATATTTAGATATAATAGCTTTAGCTAAGGAGAGATTTAATGTTCCATTAGCTGCTTATAATGTTAGTGGAGAATATTCTATGATTAAAGCTGCAGCTCAAATGGGTTGGATTGATGAAAAATCTGCAGTTATTGAAATTTTAACAGCCATAAAGCGCGCTGGAGCTGATTTAATAATAACATATTTTGCAAGGGAGGCAATTGAATGGTTGAAGGAAATTTGAAGAGTAAGGAATTGTATGAAAGAGCAAAGAGACTTCTTCCTGGAGGAGTTAATAGTCCAGTGAGAGCCTTTAAACCATATCCCTTCTTTGTTAATAGAGCTAAGGGCTCAAGATTGTATAGCGCAGATGGAAAAAGCTATATTGATTATTGCATGGCTTATGGAGCATTGCTATTAGGACATGCTCATGAGGAAATTATAAGAGCAGTAAGTGAACAACTTCCCAAGGGAACTCTTTATTGTACTCCCATAGAATTGGAAGTAGAATTAGCTGAGCTCATTCATAGAATTTATCCCTCCATGGAGATGTTGAGATTGGTTAATACTGGCACAGAGGCAACAATGCACGCAATAAGAGCAGCTAGAGGATTTACTGAAAGAAAGAAAATAATAATGTTTGAGGGATGTTTTCATGGTTCTCATGATAGCGTTCTCGTAAGAGCTGGCTCTGGAGCTGCAGTAATTCCAAGCTCTAATGGAATTCCCAATGAAATTGTTCAAAATACCATAGTTTTACCATATAATAATTTCAATGCTTTGGATGAAGTTTTCTCTAAAAAAGGCCATGAAATAGCCGCTGTAATTATTGAGCCAATTGTAGTTAACTCTGGATTAATTCTTCCAAAGAAGGGTTATTTAGAATACTTGAGGAAAATAACTCATGAAAATGGAGCTGTTTTAATCTTTGATGAAGTTGTAACAGGGTTTAGAGTTACATTAGGTGGCTGTCAAAAATACTATGAAATAAAACCAGATATGACAACCCTTGGAAAAATAATTGGAGGAGGATTTCCATTAGCAGCTTATGGAGGAAAAAGAGAAATCATGGAAAATATAGCTCCCTTAGGTAAAGTATATCAAGCTGGAACCTTCAGTGGAAATCCAATATCTGTAGTAGCTGGTTATACTACTGTGAAACTCTTGAAAAATTCAGAGCAAATTTATTCTGAGCTTGAGAGAAATTGTAAGCAAATTGCTAATGCATTAATAGATATCAGTAGAGATTATAAAATTGAAGCTCAAGTTAATAGCATAGCTTCCATGTTTCAAATATTCTTCACATCAAGTCCAGTTGTTGATTATTATTCAGCAAAATCCTCTGACATAGAAAAATTCCATAAGTATTTTCTGGAGCTATTAAAAAATGAAGTATTCATACCCCCTTCGCAATTTGAAACTTGCTTTTTATCCACAGCTCATTCCATTGAGGATTGTGAAATAACAATTGAAGCCCTTAATAAAGCCTTAGCTTCTATGAGGGGGGAAAAATGATTTTAAATGTTGGAACAAGAGGAAGCAAGCTTTCGCTCATACAAACAGATATTGTATTAAAGAACTTGAAGCAAATCTTTCCAGAATTAAACTTTAATATTAAAATAATAAAAACTCTTGGAGATTTAGAAGATGAAAAACCTCTTTTTACTATAGATAGAAAGGGAATTTTTGAAAAGGAAATTAATCAAGCGTTAATTCACAATGAAATAGATTTTGCAGTTCATAGCTTAAAGGATGTTCCTATATTTAATGATGACGAATTAATCATTGCAGCCATTCCGAAAAGAGAATCCCCCTTGGAAGCCTTAGTTTCCATAAATAAGCTTAAATTTAATGAGCTTCCAAGGGGGGCAATCATTGGCACAAGTAGCCTTAGAAGAATGATACAAATTAAACATTTAAGATCTGATTTAGAAGTTAAGCCAATGAGGGGAAATATTGATACTAGAATTAAAAAAATTCAAGAGGGATATTTTCATGCAGCTATTTTATCTCTAGCTGGACTTGAGAGGCTTGGCTTTAAAGATTTAGCAGCAGAAATATTTCCTCCTGAGGTTTTCACTCCACCAGCAGGCCAAGGCGCTTTAGCCATTGTTATTAAAAGAGATAGAGGCGATTTAATGGATATTTTAAAAGCTATTGATCATTTTCCAACGAGAGCTGAAGTTACAGCTGAAAGAAGCTTAATAAATAAAATGCAAGGAGGATGTCATTTTCCCATAGGTGCTTTCGCTAAAGCAGAAGAAAATAAATTATTTCTCTATGGTTGCATTTTTTCCATTAATGGTTTAAATAAAATTGAAGCTTCAGCTGAAGCTTCAATAAATGAAGCTGAAGCCTTGGGAAATAAAGTTGCCAATATGCTATTAAGCAAAGGGGCTGATGAAATAAAGAATGAATGGAGGATGAAGTATGGCATCTGGTAAATCACACGGTAAAGTATATCTTGTTGGAGCAGGCCCTGGAGATCCCAAGCTCTTAACATTAAAGGCCTTGGAAGTCTTAAGAAAGGCTGATGTTGTCATTTATGATAGATTAATTAATAAAAAAATTCTTAAGTTCGCCTCAAGAGCTGAGAAAATTTACGTTGGAAAATCCCCTAATAAACATGAATTCACTCAAGAGGAAATAAATCAATTAATGATTAAATTCGCCCTAGAGGGAAAAATTGTAGTTAGATTGAAGGGAGGAGATCCCTTTCTCTTCGGCAGAGGAGGAGAGGAAGCAGAAGCTCTTGCCTCAAATAATATAGCCTTTGAAGTTGTTCCAGGGGTTACATCAGCTCTTGCTGCTCCAGCTTATGCAGGAATTCCTTTAACTCATAGAAAATATTCCTCTTCAGTAGCCATAGTAACAGGAACTCAAGCTTCAAATGCTAAGAGAATCAATTGGAGGAAAATTGCTGAGGCCATGGATACAATAGTTATTTTAATGGGCTTAAAATCAATGAATGAAATTATTAAGGAATTAATGAATGGAGGCTTAAATGAAAATACACCTGTGGCAGTTATAGAATGGGGAACGCTAAAAAGGCAAAGGACAATAATTGGTAAATTAGCTAATATAATTGAAGAAGTTAAAAATAAAGAATTCAAACCTCCTTCAATTATTGTAATAGGTGAAGTAGCTGAGCTTGGGAGGAGGCTCTCATGGTTCAAGGAGCCAATGATCTAAGGGGAAGGACGATAGTTATAATGAGGGCGTTAAATCAAGCTGAGGAGACTGTGGAATTAATAAAATCCATGGGAGGTAAACCATATCTTCTTCCCATGATTAAATTAAAGCCATTAAAACCAATATCGAAAATTAAGAGCTTTATTAATGATCTTGAAAGTGGAAAAATTTTCTCCATAATATTCATGAGCGTAAATAGCGTAAAATACTTCTATAAAATTATTGATGAAATGAACATAGAAGTAAACTTTAAAGTAAGAGAAGCTATGAAGAATACAATTTTAATAGCAGTAGGTCCAAAAACTGCTAAAGCCTTAGAGGAATTTAATGTTATAATTCCAAGGGAGTTTAGTTCCAATGGTTTAATAGAATATTTAAAGGACTTGGACTTGAAAAATAAAATAATTTATATTTTTAGATCAAAGGATGCGAATTCCATACTTCGTGAAAACCTCATAAAATATAATGCTATAGTCAAGGAAATTTATTTATATAAAATTTCATTGTCAAGTAAATTTCATTTCAAAGAAAAATTTCTCAAGGATTTAAATGATGGAAGAATAAATGCAATTATATTTGGAAGCTCTAAAAATGTAAGAGCTTTCTTTCAAATTTTTCCCGAGCTCAAAAGCTTAATTAATAAATTGACCATTGTAGCCATAGGTCCAATTACTGCTAATACACTAATGAATTATGGTGTGAAGGCTGATGTAATACCAAGGGATTATACCTTTGAAGGCGCTCTAAGGGCTTTAGCTGATTTTTGGTCGAATTAAATTTTCATTTAAATATCAATTGATATTTTAGAGAAATCTTAAATAATACAAATTCCCAAGGTTGATAATATTAATTAAAAGAGGGATTGCTATATATTATGCTTCCTATATATCAAAACAGAATGATTTAACATTAATAGATTACAACAAAATAAATCATTAATTAACTTTTGATTAATTATTTATTAATATTAAAAAAATTTAATTACTTTTATAAAAAGTTTTATTATTGAAATTTTAGAATTCAATTAGCTTTAAATAATGGTTTAAGCTTAAATTTTTAAAGCAGGGGTTAGTATGCCCATAAGCCATGAGGATTTACTGTCCATTTGGAAGAAGGGCTTTAGAAATGGCTCAATAAAAAAATTCTCTCATATAGAAAGAGCGTTTTTTAGAGCTGCCATTTACTACTCAAAAATTAAGGGAAAAATCATTAATCAAGCATTGATATCAAAAATAAAGGAATTGGCTGATAGAGTTTTAAAAACCATTAGAACTAAAATTTTTGAACATGGGCTTAATAGAGCTCAAAGAATGCTCTTAGGTAAAACTTATAAAATATTCCCCATTATAAGAAAATGGATTAATGAAGATTCCTATATAATGTGGCTTGGAACCGAAATATTATGCCTGATCCATTAATACACTTTGCTCTTCCCTTTGCATTATCCTCACTTGTATTTAAGATTAGAATGGCATTTTTAATAGGATTAATTGCTCTATTGCCAGATTTAGATGTTATATTTAAAGTTCATAGATCTTTTACACACTCATTATTAATAATTGGATTATTAACAATTCCATTTATTCTATGGAATAATAGAGTGGGAGTTGCAGCTTTACTATCCTTAATAAGCCATCCAATAATGGATTTTTTTCAAACATATACTCCCATACTATATCCTTTAATTCAAGATTCATTGAAAATAAGTATTGATGCTGGAGTGATTATAAGTGAAAAAATTCAACCTTATATTACTGCTAATTTAAAATCCATACCAAGCGATTTTAAGCAATTTTCAAGCTTAGATGCTCCATTATTTACAGATATAACTCTTCCAATATCCATGGCTCTTTTATTCATTCCTATGATTATTAAGCTTAGAAATAATAATTTCAATAATAATTCTTTTAAAAATAATTCAAGTAGTATTAAATCAATGGTAGAATATAAAGACTCATATGAAGATGTTACAATAGTATTGCCCACTTTAAATGAAGCTCAATCCATAGGTCAAATAATAGATGCTTTGAAATCCGAGGGATTTAATAATATAATAGTGGTGGATGGATATTCAAGCGATGGAACTCCAGATATTGCAAAAGGAAAAGGTGTAAGTGTTATATATCAACAAGGCATTGGAAAAATTGGAGCTATAAGCACAGCCTTAAATTACGTTAAAACTCCTTATATGGCAGTAATGGATGCTGATGGAAGCTATGATCCTAAGGATATAAAAAAACTATTATCGCTTGCGAGCTCTTATGATGAAGTAATAGGAATTAGAGATTATAGCAATATGTCTTTTATTCATAGAATTGGAAATAAAATTTTAAACTTTGCCTTTAATGTTCTCCTTGGAAAGAATTTATCTGATGTATGTAGTGGAATGTATGTTTTAAAGACTGATGCCATTAAAGATCTTCCATTTAAAACAAAGGGATTTGGAGTAGAAGCTGAAATTGCCGCTCATATAAGCTATAATGGAAGAATTGCTGAAATTCCAATAAACTATTATAAAAGAATTGGAAAAAGTAAGCTTCGTACATTTAGAGATGGATTAACAATATTATTATCAATATTATGGCTTGGAATGACATATAATCCAGTATTTTTAATTTCCTTTTTAGGGGCTCTTTTAGTAATACCTGGAGCTGGTATTACAATTCGAGAATTATATTTAAGATATGTATATGGTGCTGAAGCATGGTCTCTTGGTCTTGCATGGGCGGGATTAGTTCTATTAATAATTGGAATGCAATGCCTCTCCATGTCTATGATTGCCTTAATGCTCAAAAGAATTGAAATGAGATTTTTAGAAAGGCTTAGAAAATGAGCTGGATTTTAGATGAAGAAGTATTAGCAGTATTATCAGCAATTGTTATTGTGGCATCTGTTTTCGCAGTAGCTCAAGCTATAAACTCTGAAAGGATTATTGAACCATTCTCAGAGCTAGGCCTATTAGGGCCAAATATGAAGATAGGAGATTATCCAAAGCAAGTATTTACTGGAATTCCTTTTCTTCTTCACATTTATATTGGAAATCATGAGGGTAAAACAATGTTATATAAAATTTTAGTGAAAGTTTCCAATGAGAGCGGCCCTTCCTTTCCATCAGAGCCAATTATGGAGTTCATAATAGCTCTTCAACACAATCAATCAAAAATAATTCCAGTGGAAATTATTTTGAATGATCCTGGAATAAATAAAAGATTGATATTTGAGATGTGGATATTAAATGGAACAAATTTTGTTTTTTATAATAGATGGAATCAACTATGGCTTAATGTTAGTTGGTTTAAAGAAGGATCAAAAATTTCATTAATAGATGATGAATTTGAAAAATCCATAATAAATGGCTATTTATCAATAAGAAGAGCTGAAGAAGCTGGTGGAAATGTTACAGCAATGGTCTTACTATTAAATAAAGCTATTGAAGAGAAATCCTCCATAGAGCAAATACTATTAATGGAGCCCAATGTGATTAAACAAGGTGAAGAGATTAAAAGGTTTCAATTATTAATAAATATAGGATTAAGTGCAATGATTATTTCATTTGGAATTGGAGCTTTTATTTACTTAAGAAAGAACATATGGCTTTGGTGGGCTAAATTTTATAAAAAATGGAAGATTATTGTGAAGGATAAAAATATTAAAATTAAAAATAATATTCCTTTAGAAGAAGCCATATTTTCAAGGGAAAAGCCTCATGAAGTTGCAAAACAAATCTATAAGCTCATGAGAAATAATTCCATTTCACTTATAGATCCTAATCCTCCTAAGAGCTTTTTAAGCTATTTTAAATCCAGATATAACATAGCATTTATGGCATTAAGCTTATTGATAGCACTATGTATAATATCTATTTATGGCTCAGATTTATCTCCTATAATTGGAGCATTTAGAATTATAATTGGATCAATATTTGTATTATTTCTTCCAGGATATGCTCTTATAGAAGCCTTATATCCTGAAGAGAGCAATCTCTCTCCATTGGAGAGATTTGCACTTTCAATAGGATTGAGCTTAGCTTTAGTTCCTTTAGTTGGATTATTGCTTAATTATACTCCATGGGGAATAAGATTGAATCCTATATTAGCCTCTCTTTCAATTCTTTCATTAAGCTTAGCATTAATTTCATCCTATAGGAAATTTCAATTATTGACTTTGAAGATCTTGGAGAAAAAGCCCTAGGAAAAAGCCATTTGATTGATAGAAATATAAAATTCGGCCTTTCGCTTGCTATATTTGGAGCAAGCTTTAGCCTTGGATGTTATTTTTTAATTGAAAATATTCCATTAACAGCCATGGGAATAGGATTAATAATTTTAGGAATTTCATGGATGCTTATTCCATCAAACCCTTTGCCTAAGGAATCCATTCAAAGCTTAATTAAATCCTCATGTAGCAATATTGAGGCTTTTCTTGAGGCAATTGGAGCAATGGAAAAATCAATTTATATTCCAAGAAATGATGGAAAAGTTATTGCTTATATTCCAATTAAAAAAGCTGGATTATCATTAAAGGAAATAGCTGAAAACTCCAGTAAGCTCATTTTTAAACATGGAAGAAGCCTTGGAGCTATTATAATTCCACCAGCATCCATTAATCCAAGTGCATTCAATAATCCAAATAATTCCAAGGAATTTTCCTCTTTATTAGAAGATGCTCTTATTGAATCTGAAATTGCAGAGTCTATTAGAGCAGTTATTAAGGATGAATTCATTAATATAGAAATTGAGGGAATTCACACTGATGTGGAATATCAAAGGTTTAAATTAATAATGGGTTCATTGCCAGCATCCATTTCAGCTCAAGCTGCAGCTTTAGCATTATCAAAGCCAATTAAAATAGAATGGGAAAAGCGAAATGGAAATCGCTCAATAGTACAATTGAGGGTTTTAGAATGGACAGAAACAGCCTTTACTTAATATCCTTAACAATTCTTAATACTTTATCAGTATCCATACTTGCAGCTCTTAATGAAGCTAGGCTTGATGTTTATATAAGTATGTTTGTTTTAATTTACTTTGCTTTAACAGCTATATTCAAACCTAGAAGGAGAACTTTTGATTTTTTAGCCATAGCGCTTTTTATAAGCT
>JANXER010000022.1 GCA_025057955.1 Candidatus Methanomethylicaceae archaeon
ATCAAATTTCTTTATACTTCTATTGATAATTGTAATGAAAGAATTTAAAAAACTTATATCCACTATGGCCAATATCCAAAGGAAAAGGAAGAGATATAAATCCTCTATTAATGACATAAGTAGCACTGAAAAAATTAGTGAGGCTAGTATAAAGCTTCCCATAGCTCTATGAACTCTCTCTTGTTTTAATACTCTCCATCCAATTAATTGGATGATAATTAGTGATATTGAAAAAACTGCTCCTATATGAATAACGTCAGCTTTAAAAACTATTAAGGCAATAATTGGGACTATGATATTAATGATTGAGCTTCCAATTCCCACCCCGAGGGCTAATATAATGCCTTCAGCAATTATAGGGCCTTGGGTTTTTTCAATCAATTTCGGTTTAACTACTACTATCTTCAGGGATAACAAGAGAAAAATTGAAAGAAAGAAGGCTAGAATACCAGAAAGTAAGAGCACCTCATCAAAACCATAGACAAATATTATTCCAGCTCCTAGCAATGGAGTTAATGAAAGAATAAAAAATCTAGGAGGCTTCAATACTATATAAGATGGCAGAGATAATAGACCACCTGTCGTTATACCTAGTATTATAGAGAGAATGATTGAGAGGATGTGATATCCATAGGCTGCAAAAACTATTGTAGTAATAACATGGGAAGTGAATAGAATTCCTACTATTCTAGATAAAGAGGATTTAGATAGTAATACATATTGATTCCCTATGAAGAATCCAAAATAATAGGCTGTGAGTGTGAAACATGTCACAAAGAGATTTTGATTTTTCAACCATGAAATTATTGGTATAAAATAATGAACAATTCCAGCAATCGGAAAGCTCAAGGCAATTATGAACTTAAATAAGTATATATGTTTTGATTTGCTACTCACAATATTTTTATAATTATTTTCAGTATTTATATATCGTGTGAGAGTGATGGAAAAGCCAAAATTTACAGTAATGCAAGAATTGATAATTGAAGGATTGTTGAAGAAAATTGGAGATGAAAGTAAGATTGAAACGGTGGAGATAGGCAGTGGGGATATTTTAGCTTATGTAACCGATGAAATGACTAAGAGAAAGGATAGTGGAATTAAAGGCACTGCAGCTGGAACAAAGGGATGGGCAGATATGTTTAGAGTAGCACTTAGAGATTTAGTTGCTGCAGGGTATGTAAAAGAGAAAAAGGGACTTATATCCTCTAAGCTAATGCTTACAAGGGCTGGTTTGGAGGCTTATAGGAAATATAAGGAAGAGAAGAGGCGTCCTTAATTAAGAGGTTATCAGTAATAATCAAAAAATTTTCAAAATTTTTTAATTTATATGAATATATAATTTCCAAGTTGGGATTATTCTCAATACCATTTGTTTTAGTAACAATTACCATAATAATAGTATATGGTGGAATACCAAGCATCTTCATGCCGCTGATGGGCGATGTTGCAGCCTTTATAATAATGATTACATCAATTATAATTAGCCTATTAATTCATGAGCTCTCACATATAATTGTTCTTATAAATCATGGTGTTAGTAATATCTCTCTATGTGTATCTATGCGTGGTGCCTGGGGATGGTTAGTTAAAGCTGATGTAGATCCTAAGATGTGTAATGAATTAATCCTGCCCTTTTATTCCATTGGTCTGGGAGCGAATCTATTATTATTTCTAATCTTTCTGATATTCTATAATTTGAATCCATATCTTCATATTATTTCTGTAGTGAACTTTTGGATATTGCTTATAAATGGAATTCCAGCTCCAATTATCGATGGTGGAAGATTATTTGAAGTATTGTTAATTAAATTGAGAATAGAAAAACATATTGAGAATATTTCAATATTCATACTAGTGGTTTGGCTTTTACTCTTTATCATTAGGATATTTATTTTATGAATTTATTTGATAATTTCTTGCCTATTGGACATACTTTTATACAAATACCACAAACTGTAGCAGCATAAATTGAAGAGTATTTTGAGAGCAAATTCTTCATTTCATCAAGTCTTGAAGAGCATTTCTCTGGATTGAATATATCTTCTCTTTTAGTAGGATAATATTCAAAATCAGAGTATTTTAAAGCATTTGTTGGACACGAGTCTACACATAATCGACATATTCCGCATTGATTTTTCATAGGCTTTCCTGATTTTAAGGGCATATCTGTGAGAACAGTGCCTAGACGCAATCTAGGCCCATATATTGGATTTATTAACAATCCATTGCGACCAATCCAACCAACTCCTGCAGCGCATGCGATGGCCTTATGAGATATATGCCCGATATTTCGCTTAAGATCAATTCTAAGAGATGCTGGAATGGCCAATGCTAAATAACCTTCGCCAGATATCCATCCAGCTATTCTTAGCAATGTTGTATCTATTAAATTATTAGCCAAATGATAGGCATGAGCATATAGGATGCCGGGATTGTTCAATTCAATCATATCTATGGCCATATTTGGGAGGGGAATCCCAATAGATATACCATATTTGAATTTCTCAAGTGAAATTGAATGTACTTCAAGGTCCTTCAGTATTGATAAATCGGCCACTCCTACAACACCTGCTCCTGAGGATTTAGCTATGGAGAATAAGCTTTGAGTATTCACCTCTGAATCTGACAAATTTATCACTAAATAACTTTTCCATTCCATTACTTAAAAGATTTATCATAGAGTTTTCCATTGATTAAGTAGAATATTGAATCTGCGTCCTCTATGAGCGATTCTTCAATGGTGGTTATTATATAAAGATTATCGATTTCTCTTTGCTTTCTTCTTATTATATTGGCAACTTTTTTCGAGGTTTCCAAATCAAGATGAGCCGTTGGTTCATCCAATATTACAATGGGTGGATTTCCTATTATTGTTTGAGCGACACTTACGCGTTCATACTCTCCTCCACTTAATTGAGTTGGCTTATGATAAATTCTTTCAGAGAGCTCGAATTCTTCCAAAAGTTCCTTTGCAGCTTTATATGCCATATCTCTATCCACGTAATTTAATAATAAAGGGAGTGCAACATTTTCTAAAACTGATAATTGATTTATAAGCACAGGAGTCTGTGGCTTGAAGCCGATTTTCTTTCTTCTGAACCATGCAAGCTCATAAGCAGCAAGTCTTGAGATCTCCACACCATCTATAAATACGGATCCAAATGAAGGTTTAATAAGACCAGCAATTATTTGTATTAAGGTGGTTTTTCCTACTCCTGATTTACCTGCAATAACTATTATACCTCTTTCTGGAAAACCCATAGTAATTGAGTCTAATACTTTTATTGTTTTACCAGTAGTTCGATAAAATTTGGATAAAGAGTCGAAAAAAATTTTTGGCATAGAAAAAAAGAAAGTTATTTTGCTATAAGCCTTCTTACTATTTCTACTGCTTCAGAGGCATCCTTGCCCCATGCATCAGCTCCTATTGATTTTGCATAATCCCATGATGTCGGAGCTCCACCAATAATTACCTTTACTTTATCCCTCTGTCCTTCCTTTATGAGTAAATCAATTACCTTTTTCATACCAGGCATTGTTGTTGTCATGAGAGCAGATAATCCAACAACTTCAGCGCTATATTCCTTCACAGCCTCTATGAACTTCATTGATGGTACATCCTTTCCTAAATCAATCACCTTGAAGCCTGCACTATCGAGCATTATCTTTACTAAGTTCTTTCCAATATCGTGTATATCTCCTTCCACAACACCTAATACTACAGTTATGGGCTTTGTAGCCTTATCAATTTTGATATGTGGTCTCAAAATCTCCACAGCAACATTCATAGCACTTGCAGATAATAGAACTTCTGGAACATAATACTCTCCTTTTTCATAAAGTTCACTCACCTTTCTCATTCCCTCAGCAAGACCATTCATTATAGCTTCATAGGCATCAATATTGCTTTTTATTGCTTCCTCAGCCCATTTCTTTGCTCCCTCTTCATCTCCATCCACAACACATTTAGCAAGATTTTTAAAAATTTCCTCCTTCTCCAATATAATCACCTCATTCATAGAAACCATACTTCTTAGCAGCTTCAACCATAGCCGCTATATTTTCACCTGGAACAGCAGCAGGAACAAGACATCCAGAAGCCAATACAAAACCTCCACCTGCCATAGCTTTTTCCATAGCTATCTTACACTCCTCTTCAACATCCTTTGGCGTCTTCTGAAGCAAGGTTACACTGGGGCTGACGTTGCCCATTATACATACTTTATTTCCTACAAGAGCTTTAGCTCTAGCCAAATCAACTTTTTCATCCACACTTATAGCATCTGCACCTGTATTAGCCATGAGATCTAGGCGATCATTCACATTACCACATATATGTAGGAAAACTTTAGCACCCATTCGCCTTATGGCTCTTATTTCTCTCCTAAGATATGGAAAAACAAATTCCTCAAAGGCCTTTCTTGAAATCATATCTCCTGAGGAGGTTGGATCTGAGACCCATATTAAGTCAGCGCCAGCCTCAACAACAGCTTCAGCGTATACTATTAAGCTCTCTGTTGCAATTTCAAGCAATTCCTTCAATTGATCTGGATTTTTCTTTATGTCTAGTAAAGCTCTTTCAGTGCCACGGAGCATACACGTATGTCTCCAACATGCTTGTACATAGCCCATAACGGGTATATAACCACGTAAAACTTCCTTCATTCTTCTAATTCCTTCTAATATTATTGGAAGGCGCCCATCCCTTCTTGGATGAGGTATTTTAAGCTTGGGCAAATCCTTGGAGTAATCATTTACTGCTGGAATATCAACAGAAGGAGCTGCATCTTCAGGTATTTTAAGAATGCTTCCCATAGCCTCAGATTCTGCATGAATCGCAAGCAAATCTAGTACCATATCATAACCATATTTTCTTATAGCATAAAGCTGAGAGTAAACATATTTTTCAGTATTTGTCATAACTTCAGAGAATTTAAAGCCAGCTTGTCTAACAGCCCACTCTCTCACAAAGGGGGTTACAGGAACTCTATCAGGCTTTTTAAGTTCAAAGGCAGTCATAAGCCGATCAAAGGGAGTCATCTCCTCTTTCTTGGCCATAAATTTCCCCAAATAAATATAGCAACTATTAAGTTTAAATTATTTATCCTCCTTCCATCATTGGAAGGATGGCGATTTCTTCACCACCTTTTATTAAAGCTGAGGATGCATCAATAGGCGTTCTTCCATTTACCAATATTATGGCAGAGCCCTTTCTTTCAAAATCCTCAAGAACAGGCTTCAACTTCTGATAATGCTCAGAAAGAATATTTAAGAGAGTCAAAAGAGACATAGGTTGATCTACATTCATTTCCATCGAAGATACTCCAGTTAACTCTCGAAAATCCTGAAAGAACTTCACTACTATCTTTGGCATAATAAAAATATAAATAAAAAAAATAGAAAAATTTTTCCCTTTAATACGGTAGTTTGCCTAATTTTTCTAGTTCATCTGCAACATCCTTTAAATCAAGCTCCTCTAGTTTAGCCCTCGTTGGTAGACCTGTTGCTACATCCCAGCCTCTAGCTTCATAGTATTGATTTAATAAAGGCTCAAGCTCAAATATTTGTCCTGCTGATGGACCTGAGGGTATTGGTTCCTTGAGGAATCTTGCTGGTAGTGTATCATGTCTTCTATCAAATCCCTCTCTTACATTGAAAGCTTTTTCCAAATTCCAAATCCTTTCACCTATCTTCAATGCTCCTTCAATGCCTCCAAAGTCTATTCCAGTGGCTGCATCTACAATCTTCGTAAGAACATCAGGTTTGTGCCACTCAGATCTCGTGGGGAATGTACACCATATACAACATTCTCCCCATGCCAATCTATTCTGGTTATATACAGTAAGTGCGCCCTTTCCTTCAAGGCTAAATCTATCTACCCTTGTTGGAAGGCCAAATACCTCCTGTGTTCCATAGCCAATTGCATGGCTTCCACCAATATTTGATGTAACCATTCCAAGTCCATGAGCCTTCACCGGCCTTGGATCATATGCTGGAAGCTCCAATCCCTTTATATGCATTGCAAATTCCTCAGATCCTCTTCCAAGTTTTTCTGAGGCTATTTTGACTCCTTCAGCTAATAAATCACCTATTCCCTCTCTTAGGGAAATCTTTCTAATTAATTCAATTATTACTTTTTCATCTCCCCATTTTAACTCCATTCCATCAGTGTCCTTGGTTGTTAATATTCCACGCTCGAAAGCTTCCATAGCAAATGCAATACATACACCCGCAGATATGGTATCAATGCCAAATTTATCAGCAAGCACATTACCATATATGACAGAATCCAAATTGGGATTATCTAATAGTCCACCAAAGGACCAAAATGTCTCATATTCTGGGCCATCTATCCATGCGCCAGCATAGGGACCTTCTTTTACATAAGTAAACTTCCAGCACATTATCATACAAGTAGGACAACCAGCATTTCTAATTGTGCGCCTAACCTTTCCTTCACCATTAAGCTTTTCATGATTTGGATAATATGTCTCTCTAAAGTTCTTGTATGGATAATCTCCAATTTGATTTATAAGAGCATGTATGGCTGCAGTTCCATATCTTTGCATTCTCTTTGTACCATGAGCTGCTGCAAGTTGTTTAATTTGTTCTCTCACCAATTCCTTAAGTAGCTCTTCATTAGCTATTGGAATTGGTTTATCACCATAAACTGCAACAGCCTTTAGATTCTTTGCACCCATTATTGCCCCCATTCCACCTCTTCCAAGCTGTCTTGTAGAGCATTGAACAGTAGCATATCTAACTAAGCGTTCTCCTGCTGGACCAATTACTGCTGTCTCAACCTTTGGATTTCTTAAAATATGCTCCTTTAAAATATATTGAGCTAAATCGGTTGTAGTACCCCATAGAGAGGAGGCATCGCCAAATTCAACTTCACCATTCTCTATGTAAACATAAGTTGGCTTTTCAGCCTTACCTTCTATTATCATGAAGTCATAACCGGCCCTCTTCAACATTATTCCAAGATTGCTAACACACCTGGATCTAAAATAAGTGTTTGTAAGGGGAGATTTCGTAGTCACAACCCATCCACTAGAAGCTGCTTGAACTGGAAGACCTGTTAAAGGTCCAACACCCCATACCATTTTATTCTCTGGAGATAATGGATCTATACCAGGTTTCATAATATCATAGAGGATTTTAGCGGCAAGTCCTCGACCACCAACGAATTTTTTTACATATTCTTCAGGCAACGAGGATTCAGAAACCTTCTTGTCTGTTAAATTTATGCGCAGAATTTTTCCCATATAGGCGCCCTTCATAAAAGGAGGCCCCAATATAAACTAAATTTTTCTCAATATTTAAAGGTTAAGGATTATTAATCTATTAGTTGAATATTACATAAAAGAGTAATTATTATTTAGAATGTAGAAAAAAATATTTTATAATTATAATTCTAATGTTAGCTTATTTAAATATAAGAAGTTATAATATAAACGTATGACATGGGATGCTTATGGAGTGCTTTTTGATCCAGATGAAGGTATGGATTCAATAAATAATAAGATTAATGTTATAATTAAAGGAGAGAAACCTAAAAATCCCTATAGAGAAATTCTCAGCTCTAAGGAGATTCAAGGAATTAAGTTAAGGGATTATGGAGAATTACCAGTGGAAAGTTGGCTCTCCATATATCCAACGGAAGATGATCTCATAATGCTCAATCAAGCAAATTTCGAGGCTTTCTTGGATTTCGATGGTTGTAGGGAATATAGAAATTCCGTAAGAAATTTCGTTAAGGATTTGAATAGACCGCTTATGATTGCTATAGATCATTGTTTAACAGGAGGAGTTATTGAAGAGCTTTCAAATAGATTTAAAGAATTCACGCTGGTGGTTTTTGATTCTCATTTCGATGGTATTCCCTCTTCCATAAGAAATGGCTTAATTGGATATATGATTGAAAATAATTCCGAAAATAAAATTTTTGGATTTACTCCTAGAGATTATGTATATAATCCATTTGGAAGAAGAAATAGCTATAATAGCGGTTCTTTTCTATATCACTTGGTAAATGAGGGCATAATAAAAGCTAGTAGTATATTAGTATTTGGTGTAATAGATTATCCATCTGAGGGCTTAAGTAGAATTAATGATATTAGAGTAAGAGAATATGTGGAATTCTATAAAGGCATGGAAAAAGAGGGCATGAGAATCCTAAGTAGAAGAATAATCGAGCATCTTGGTCCAGAAGAGGCCTTGAGAAGGGTAAGCTCATATTTAAGCAATAAGATCTATGTCTCAGTGGACCTAGATATAGGAGCAAGGACAGCATTATTGGGTTCAAGATTCATCAATGTTGAAGGATTGAAGGAGGCTGAGATTTATAATTCATTGTTAATTTTCTATAATCCAAGATTTGATATAATTGGGCTGGATATTACAGAAATAGATCCATGGAGGGCTGGAAGGAAATATAATGGCATTCAAGATAGATCTTATAACATATGTGGCAACATAGTTAGAGTTTTAACAAGAGGAGAAATTTATCTTGATGAAAAGTACACAAGCTTATTAACTAAAATTGATAGAGTTACTATTAAAGAGCTTCAAAACAAGCAAATATTAAATGAATTAATGAAGATGGGATTTATAGAACAAGTTGGAAAATACTTCAAAATTAGATATTATGGAAAAATAGTTTAAAAAATTATGCATATGGTGCTATGAATTGTTTGAAATTCTTGGATGGTAGAAGCTTTGTATTATGAGAGCCACATTTTGGACATTTAAGAGCAGAGGATATCTTATTGGAGATCCACTCATTTCTACAATCTCTACATCTTATCCTATATTCGAAGCCCATGAGGTTCACCTCAGTGATCTCTCTAATAGTTGAACTACATCCCCAATCTCTAAGCCAAAACCAACTGCTTCATCAGCTCTTTTCATATTTAGAACACAGAAGGGACATGCAGTTGATATATATGAGGCACCTACTCCCTTTGCTTCTTTAAGTCTTTCAATTGCAGCAAATCTTGCTAGCTCTGGATAACCAGACATTACACCAGCTCCAGCTCCACAACACCATGCATGATGAGCTGTTCTTTCAAACTCTATAAATTTAACTCCTGGTAGATTAGACAGTATCTCCCTAGGATCATCGAATATTCCAACATGTCTCCCCAAATGACATGGATCATGATAAGTGATTACTTTTTCTGTTGGAATGGATTTGGGCTTTATTCTTCCACTGTTTATATACTCACATAATAGCTGAGAGGAATGAAGAACTTCAAAGGATGGTTTCGAAATGCCCAATTTCTTGGGACCTTCATAGAATTGTCTGAAGCAACCTGCGCATGTGGAGATGAATCTGGAGATCCCTAAATCTTCAAGCAATGCAATATTATGCTCAAGTGTTTCCTTTGACTCCTCCCAAAGTCCAACCATATATAGTGGAGATCCACAACACCACTCATCTCCACCTAATATAGTGAAGTCCGCACCAGCTGCCTCCAATAGAGCCGTGGTGGCTTCACAGACCTCGGGCGTTCTATATGGACCAGTACAACCAGCAAAGTAAGCTATATCCGCTTTCTTCTTCTTCACCTCAACCTTCCTCTTGAGCCAAGCGAATTTTGCCTCAGGAGGTTCTCCATATGGATTGTGATATTGCTTTATCATTGAGGCAAATTTTCTATGTGCAGGAGGTGGACCCATTCCCAGCTTAACGAGAGTTCTCCTTAATGCCATTACTGAGACTACTGGATCGCTGCCTAGTCCCATGCTACATTGTAGCGTACAGTTTCCGCACAGATTGCAGAAGAATGCTATATCTACAAGTTCTGGAGACGGATCAATATATCCCTGCAGCAGCCCCAGCACCGACATGTGTTTTCCTTGACCTCTATATGCCGCCTGTCTATATTTTTTGGGAAAGGTTGCTGTTGGACAGTTCATAGCCCAGGTTGCCATTGATGAAAATTCACACTGGCCACAAGCCCAGCACCTAACAGCCTCAAACTTGGCTATTGAAAGATCAGGATATTCCGCTTCCTTTGGGAAGCTTATGCTCACCCATTCCCTGGGAGTTTTATTCAAGCTTGCATGGTTTATAAATGGAACAAATTCTATATTTCTGTGATATACAAATGGTATTTTTCTTTCAACTTCCATTTTTTCACCATCCTATACATAATCAAAAGGCACTCCAAATCCTAACCATGGAGCCATTATATTATTTGGATCCAGTGCCTTCTTTATCCTTCTATAGAGCTCATAAAAGCCTGGATCCATATGTTGTGATACTATTTTTGCTGATAATCCAAAGCATCTGGCTGGAACAAATCCTGCCTCTCTAATTACCCTTGGAATAACTTCACTGAAGAAGCTAGCATACCTTCTCAAGCCTTCATCATCCCCTCTCTCTATTGGAACCATATATCTAACATGTGAAACTCTTCCTTCATTCATTGGTATTAAATGAAGAACAGGAACTAATCCATGTTTTCTACCTACATTCCAAGTGAGATTATGAAGATTTGGAAGCGCAGTATTTCCTGAGCTTCCATAGAAGCTCCAGATATGTCCTGGAACCCAACCAGAGTATCTTATTCTCTGATTTCCTGGCTCCCCCTCTCCTATTCCACCATACATTTTTATACTTGCTTCTATCTCTCCAAATTTTACACCGGGACAATTCTCCGGTGTAAGCTCAGTGACTTCTGGATTAGAAGATAGATAATTTGACCAAGCTCTTTCACATATTTTAGCTTCATCCTCAGATACATAATGAGGAGTACAAGCAAGTATATAGAAGTATTGAGTTCCATTGCCGGGAATTCCATAGTACTCTCTCATTTTTACAATATCCTCATCCGTCAATTGATATATCTTCTTATTTTGTTCAAAGCCCCAGTATGGAACTAGATTAGTAGCATGAAGAACCATAAGTAACCAATGACCGCCCGAAGAATTAGGAGCTAGCTTAGTGTACATAATTTTGGGCAGGTGTTTTGCTAATTCCTCAATTTTATTTACTCCAAGGAATTTAACAGTAAGAGCTTTCGGCTTTGGCCATAATTTTATTGCTGCCTTAGTTACAATTCCATAGGTGCCAAGAGCTCCAACAAATATTCTAGTTAGCTGTGGACCAAAGCCCAAATCAAAGGTATATTTACATGAGGCAGTTTGAAGGGCCCAAGAGCCCGTATGTATTAATTCTCCTGTTGGAAGGACCGCTTCTAAAGCCATTATTGCATCTTGATTTCCATCACTCATCGATGTCATACCCATGGCTAGGCCCTTAAATAGGAAATTAGCAACTATGGAAGTATTAGGTGGGGAAGTAGTTATAGGAATTGTAAGATCTATGTTCCTAGATCTTAAATATCTATAGAATTGGTTGAAGGTTACACCTGCATCTATAACAGCATAACCCTCATCAACATTTACCTCATGAATCCTATTCATTCTTGAGGTTTGAATTAATATTCCAGAGAAGCAGGGGAGCTTGTATGTATAACTGCCTGCCACTTGAATGGGGATCTTGTATCTATTTGCCATTAATACTATATCTTGAACTTCAAATTCATTTGCTGGCCTAACAATATAATCGGGCATTTTAGGAGGTTTTCCAGGAAGAATTTGAAGCCAAGAATCATATACCTCAGCGAAAATTCTCGCCTTATCGGATATTACATTGTCTGGACCGACAATGGCCTCTAATTCCTTCAGAATTTCATTTACCATCTGTCTGCCTCCGAATATAAATTGGTATAATTTACTAATAAAGTTAATTATTTTTAAAGAAGAGAAAAAATTAAAAATGTGAAATTTTAGAGATTTTTAAACCCCTAGGGTGAAAAACTTGGAACCTCTGGTATATATAAATGGAGAGCTGGTTCCAAAATCAGAGGCAAAAATTTCAGTCTTTGATCATGGATTTCTCTATGGTGATGGAGTTTTCGAAGGTATAAGAGCTTATAACGGCTACGTTTTCAAATTGTATGAACATCTAGATAGATTATATGCATCAGCACATACAATAATGTTAACAATTCCCATGAAAAAGGAAGAGATGGCAGAGGCTGTAATAAAAACTTTAAGAGCTAACTCCCTAAGAAATGCTTACGTTAGATTGGTTGTTACAAGAGGAGAAGGAGATTTAGGGCTAGATCCAAGAAAATGCAAAAAACCTAACATAATAATAATAGCTGGAGAGCTCTCAGTTCTCCCTAAAGAAGTGTATGAAAGAGGGGTGAGAGCTTTAATAAGTTGGGTTAGAAGAGATCGCATTGATGCCACTTCACATGAAGTAAAATCGCTCAATTATTTGAATAGCATACTTGCAAAGCTTGAAGCTAATAATGTCAATTTCGATGAGGCAATAATTTTAAGCTCTGATGGATATGTATGTGAAGGTACAGCTGAAAATATCTTCATAGTAAAGAAAGGAGAACTTTTAACACCTCCTACATATACTGGAGCTCTCCCCGGTATAACAAGACAAGTAGTTATGGAAATAGCTACCAACAATGGCATAAAGGTAATAGAAAGGTTATTGACTGTACATGAGCTCTTTAATGCAGATGAAGTCTTCTTTACAGGTACGGGTGTTGAAATTATACCTGTAGTGGAAATCAGTGGAAGGAAAATAGGCTCAGGTAAACCAGGAGAGATTACAAATATAATAATTGAAGAATTTCGAAAATATGTATCTGATCCAAGAAATGGAACGCCAATTTATTAAGCCTTCCACCAATCAAACATGAAGTATAATACTTTTTTTTGTACTTCATCTAAAGTAGCTAGAACAAACTTCTTTCTAACTGTATGAGATAATCTTCCCGCTCTTACTATTTCAATTGGATCTATTTCAGCAGAATTTGAAATTACATGTACTATGAAGGGAGCATGATCAATGCCAGGCCCATACTTATATACAGCAAAATCTGCTCCAAATTTCAAAGCTGGTCTAACTACATATCCTTTTTCCCTGAGATCTTTATAGACTAAATATAATTCCTCAAATAAGCGATAAGATTTCTTGGAAAGCTCAAAAAGCTCCTCTTTTGTGAGAACTCTATCACCAGATTTAACTATTATTTTTCCTCTCTCAAGAAGATAATTTGCTTCTAATAATGAAAGCTCAAGATAAGTATTTATTTCTGATGGATCCTTAGGCTTATTTATATTCACTGGTTTTCCATAGAAGCCAGAGCTATATAATCTTACAGCATCCTCCTTTGACCAAATAATTACTCTTGAGCCGCATAGTTGAGCTTCTATGGCATTCATACCTAAAATTTAAAAAAAGAGTGTTCTTAAAAATATTCCTAAAAAGAGGACGAAAGATGAAAATAAGTGCAACTAGTATAATGCTAATTATAGGCATGATAATATTTGCAATATATATAAATGCAGTAGGTATAGGAAGCTTAATTGCTGAAATAACAAGTATTAATATTTTTGTCCTCATAATAGCAATATTAATAGATATTCTATGCATTGGATTGTTTACATTAAGTTGGTACGTTTTTTTGGGAAATCCAGGAATGAAGTTTAGAAAATGCTTTGAAATTGTTCTGGTGAGCATATTTGGAGATCTCATGATACCTACAGCATCCATCTCAGGAGAATTTTTGAGAATTTCCTTAACAGCAAAAAGGGGAGAAATTTCAATTAGTAAAGCATTTACAAGCGTAATTTTACATAGAATAGTTTTAGCTCTAACCTTTGGTCTAATTCTTCTAATGAGTAGCATATTACTTCTTAGTCAGAATCTAATAGGAAGCTATACCCTTTTCACAATAGCCATTGTAGATATATTCATAATAGTTTCATCAATTTGTGCAGTAAAAAAGTTCTATAAATTGAGAAAACTTATTGAAAGAGTGGTTTTAAAAATTGGGAGGATTTTAAAGAGATTTAGACCAGATTATAATATGGAATCTTTGAAAAATAAAATATCAATTAATTTTGAAAGAATTGAAATGTGTTTTAGTAATTTTAGATTAAATACTTTTACTTTTTCCTTCATAATATTAACCTTAAGATGGTTTTTAATAGCCATGATACCTTATATTATGTTCATATCCCTTGGTTATGAAATATCCTATTGGATAGTACTATCAGTCTCTGCTTTAATGAGCATGGTGCAAATGATACCAGTAGGAATACCTGGCATGATAGGAATTATGGAAGTTTCAACAACTGCCTTCTTCATTAGCTTTGGAATATCACCATCAATGGCAGCATCAGTAACAATATTAATGCGTGTAGTGACCTTCTGGTTTGAGCTCTTTCTGGGAGCCATGGCTGCTTCCATTCAAGGGATAAGGGGTTTGAAGGGATTAAGCAATTCTATGCAAAGCTAAAACTCTTAGATCATCAGATGCATCCTCTATCATATCGCTTAAATCCTCTAATAAATTCAGCAAGTCTCGATAAAGCATTAACTTTCTAATATCTTCAACTTCCACAAATAGTTTAAATTCAATATCATGATATAATCCATCTATTTTTGATTCAATATTATGTACTGCAATTACTAAATCTAGCACACGCTTTGGATTAAATGGAAGCATCATTACTGCTTCCCTTAGACGATCATATTCTTCCAGTATTTCAGTTAATATAGGTTCAAAGTGATCAAGTGAAAGTGTTGCAAATTTACTATCAGAAATTCTCACTAATTGTCTTGTAAATGATTGAGCAATCTCAATAAGCTCATCTGATTCTGTTACAAATCTGAAAAAATCCTCTCTATAAAGAAAAGCTGGAGCACTTCTTGTAAGCTGTTCTATAAGCTCTCTCTTTATCACATCAGCCTCTTCTTCAATAGTGGAAATTCTATTATAGTTTTCCTTTAATTCGATATTCTTAGAACTTGAGAAGAGATGTGTTGCATTAACCATAAGCTGTAGTGCCTCACGAACTTTTCTAGAGTGTTCAATTATCAAATCTATGGCTTTTCGATATACTTCATTTCCTATGGCGGTTATTTCATCAGATATTGACAAAGTGAATCCCTTGATTTAAAGATGAGTAAGCTTTTATAAAGATTTTGTTAAATCACTTTATAATTGCTCTTACAGTTGCTATAGAGTTATCTGCAAGACCAACCATTTTCATTTCATCTGGATTTGCCCATACTTCATTTTCTGGAACCTCAGAGGAGGCTATGGCATTTAATTCAAGTTTCTTCTTTCCAGCAACAACAATCTCAATTCTTCCAGATATTTGTAAATACTTATATGTTTCTGAATTCATTTTGCAATTTCCCTTATCAATTCCATCCATTCTTCTTATTCTAAGCCTTTTCTCTGGAAGTCTCTTAGACATAATCCTCACCGAAGATTTATTATTTAAAAAAGCTCTTTAAATATTCTATCAATTCATTCATAGGAATTCTAATTTGCTCCCAAGTATCTCTATCTCTGATGGTTACTGTGTTATCATCCATTGTTCTATAATCAATAGTAATCGCTAATGGAGTTCCAATTTCATCAGCCCTTGCGTATCTTCTACCTATTGATCCATCATCATCAAAATCAGCAATTATTCCATGGGCTCTAATGAGTTCATACACCTCAAGCGCTTTTTCACGTAAACCATCTCTATTAACCAATGGAAATACTGCAACTTTTATTGGTGCAAGATTTCTTGGAAGCGAGAGAATAACTCTACCATTTTTTTCTCTATATGCATACTCCATAGTCACATAAACAAGCCTCTCTGCCCCAAAAGATGGTTCTGCAACATGCGGTATAAAATGCTCCCCAGAAAGGGTACGGCTCTCATACTTGAATTCTACAAATTCAGGCTTTACTTCTATACCATCAATTATGATTGGCCCATTCTCTAATGCTAATTTAAGCTCTCTTGCGTTCATATTCTTAATTTTTGAAATTATTTTACCAATATTATTGCCAGCACTTTTAGCTATAGCATTTACATTAGGAATTGCTATTGGTACTTCCTCCTTTTTTGGTGTTTCAAATCTTCTAAATGCTGTTAGATCATAACCACTATAGGCTTGATGTCTGGATAAATCATAATCTGTTCTATAAGCATGACCAGAAACCTCAACCCACCCCCAACGTTCTAGCATAACTACTTGATCAAAAGTCTGTGCAGAATAATGAGCTCTTTCATTTGGCAATTTCTCTAGAAACATTTGTTTATTCTCAGGAACGCCGAGTTCAGAGACAAACTTTTGAGAAATTGCCATGAAATAAGCTAGCCACTCAGAGCGAATCAATTTATTACTAAGAGCTTCGCCTATTGTAATTTCAATTGGATTTTCCTCTTTAGTAATTATCATTTTCTCTGTGAGCAATCTAACTTTGTTGTTGTTAACTTCATTTATTAAATTACACATGGGTTTTAAAGGATCGAAGAAGAATTCAATTTCCATTATTGTGAACTCTCTTAATCTAATTGGCCCCTGTCTTGGGGATATTTCATTCCTAAGCACTCTTCCTATTTGAGCCAAGCCTATTGGCAAACGCTCCCTCATTATGCTATATATGTTCTTGAAATTAATGAACATTCCTTGTGCAGCTTCAGGTCGCATATAGGCTATGTTTTCAGTATATGGACCTATAGTTGTTCTAAATAATAGATTAAACTTACTAACCTTGCTTAATTCTCCTTTACACTCTGGACATCTTATATTATTTTCATGAATTATAACATTCAATTCCTCTGCGGATTTCCCCTCGAGAGCTTCAATATCTTTAACCTGATCAGCTATTAAATGATCAGCCCTAAACCTCCTATGACATAATGAGCATTCCACTATAAAATCACTGAAGTGATCTACATGGCCAGATGCTTCAAATACTCTTGATGGCATTACTACTGGTGTTTCAATTTCATAAACTAGACCATGATGTTTATATATGAAAAATTCACGCCACTTATTTTCAATATTTCTTTTGAGCAAAGTGCCCATTGGTCCAAAATCTAGGAATCCTGCTACTCCACCATAAATTTCACATGAGGGGAAAAAGAAACCACGCCTCTTAGCAAGATCTACAACCTTATCAAATTTATCCA
The DNA here is from genome assembly GCA_025057955.1 of Candidatus Methanomethylicaceae archaeon. GTDB lineage: Archaea > Thermoproteota > Methanomethylicia > Methanomethylicales > Methanomethylicaceae > JANXER01. The sequence goes on from JANXER010000022.1 coordinate 17,032, forward strand.
CCATTCATCCCTCGTTAGATTCAAGTACTACAAATTTATATTTCTTTATGGTGATGCTCTATTAATTTGTACATTAGCAATCAACATAAGTGTTTTGGAGGATTTAATAAAAGCTTCTCAGAGGCAAAATTTGTACTATTTGGAGTGCCATTTGATAGTACAGCAAGTTATAGACCTGGTTCTAGATTTGGGCCTGCTGCAATAAGAGAGGCTTCAGCAAATATAGAGACTTGGTCTTGGAGAAATAACATGGATTTTGAGGATGTTAAAATTCATGATGTTGGAGATATTTCAATAGTTCATGGAGATTGTTTGGAAACTATAAAGAGGATTAAGGAGACTGTGGAAGAAATTCACTCCTATGGAAAAATTCCAATAATGATTGGAGGAGAACATACGATTACCCTTGGGGCTATAAGAGGATTAAGAGATGTTGCTATTATTTCATTTGATGCTCATTTCGATATGAGGGATGAATATCTATCAAATAAGCTATCTCATGCTTGTGTTATGAGAAGAATACTTGAAGAATTGGGTAATGAAAGATTAATTATTGTTGGAGCAAGAGCAACTTATAAGGAGGAAATAGAATATGTTAAGGAGAATAATATTTTCTATATTACATCTCATGAAATAAATAGCTCAAGCCATATAGATATCATAAGCAAATTAAGAGATTACTTTAAGAATGTAAATAAAATATATGTTTCTATTGATATGGACGTTCTAGATCCTTCTAATGCACCTGGAGTAAGCAATCCAGAGCCAGAGGGCATTTCAACTTCAATTTTACTTAATATTCTCGAGGGCATATGTGATGGAAGAATTGTTGGTTTTGATGTTGTTGAAATCTCTCCACCATATGATAACGGTATAACTTCAGTAATAGCTTCTAAAATAATATATGAGATGTGTTGCTTCATTACTTCTAAATCTACTTCGTCTTAATCTCCTTTACAATAGAGGGTCTAACCTTATATAGTATTTTATAACCACAAAATGGACATCTTACGCCTGGCAGAGCAAATAGCTCAGCCATGTTCACAATTCTTCTGCACCTACTACACATATATTGAGGCATATGGGTTAAGAGATGAGTTCTAACTTAAATAGCTTTTGATTATGATAGCATTGTTTTCAATTCCTCATAAGCTCTTTTCGCCTCTTCTATGCTAGTTTCATCCTCAATTGTAGTGATATCTCCAATGTTTTTATTTTCTACTATTGCAATGAGAATTCTCCTCATAATTTTTCCGCTTCTAGTCTTTGGAAGCTTCTCCACAAAATAAATAGTTTGAGGTGTAGCTATTGGACCTATCGTCTCTTTTATGTACTTAGTGAGCTCCATCCTCAATTGAGGAGAAGGTTCATAACCAGGGCGTAACACTATAAAAGCCACTGGCACTTGCATTTTCACTGGATCAGATTTTCCTATAACAGCAGCCTCAGCAACAGCTTTATGCGATAGGAATGCAGCCTCTAATTCTGCAGTTCCTATTCTATGACCAGCTACTTTCAATATTTCATCAGCTCTACCAAGGAGCCAGAAGTAGCCATCATTATCTCTAACAGCAAAATCTCCAGTATAATAGACTCCTGGAAAACGACGATAGTAAGAATTCACAAATCTATCATTATCACCCCATATAGTAATTAAACATCCTGGCCAAGGTTTCTTTATTACTAAGTATCCCTTTTCTCCTGGTTTAGCTGGTGTTCCATCTTCACGAAATACATCAGCATCAACACCAGGCAGTGGAAGTGTGGCTGATCCTGGCTTTAATGGAACAAGCGCAAGCCCTGGCTGAGGTGAAATCATGATACCTCCAGTTTCAGTTTGCCACCAAGTATCCACAATAGGCGTTCGCTCTTGACCTATATACTTATAATACCAATTCCAAACTTCGGGATTAATGGGTTCACCCACACTTCCAAGAACTCTTAAGCTGGATAAATCATGGCGCTTAATCCATTCCTCACCATACTTCATATGCATTCTAATTGCTGTAGGTGAAGTATAAAATATTGTAACACCATAATCCTCAATTATTGACCACCATCTATCTGGCCTTGGATAGTCAGGTGCTCCCTCATATATTATAGAGGTGAGGCCCATAAGCAATGGACCATAGACTACATAAGTATGTCCTGTAATCCATCCAATATCTGCTGTGCACCAGAAGATATCCTTATCATCAGCACCAAACACAGTTTTTAAAGTGAAATATGCCCAGACCATATATCCACCAGTTCCATGAGTTATTCCCTTTGGTTTTCCTGTGGTTCCTGATGTATATAGTATAAAGCTTGGATGAATTCCTTCAACTCTCTCTGGTTCTATATAGGGATTGGTGCTTGGAACAAGCTCATGATACCAATAATCTCTATCTTCCATGATGTTTACATCATTACCTGCTCTCTTAATAACCAATACCTTTTCAATGCTTTTTGTATGATTAAGAGCATCATCCACAATGCCCTTTGTATCAATTAAGCGTCCTCTTCTAAATGCTCCATCCGTTGTTATTACTATTTTACTTTGACAGTCATTAATTCTATCAGCAAGTGCATGAGCTGCAAAGCCACTGAATACAACAGAGTGAATAGCGCCTAGCCTTACAGTTGCCAACATAGCTATAGGAAGTTCTGGAATCATTGGCATATAGATTGTAACTCTATCCCCTTTTTTAATACCTAGATTCTTCAATACATAGGCAAATCGATTGACCTCTTTACAAAGATCATAATAAGTAAGTGTTCTCCTCTCTCCGCTTTCGCTTTCCCAATAGTATGCCACTTTATTCTTTCTCCAATTCTCTATATGCCTATCCAAAGCATTATATGATAAGTTTGTCTTCCATTGCTTGAACCAATATGCATATGGAGGTGTTTCTTTTGGTTCGTAAACAGGTCCATTTTTCTCATACCAAAATAGATCTTCTGCTATTTTACGCCAGAAGGATTCAGAATCCTCAAGGCTTTTCCTATATATGGACTTCAAAATATTAACATCGGGATGAATATTCTTAGAAAGGGGCAGGGCCTTTATTTCCTCTATAATTTCTTCCATACAATTACCTCCTTTCCACAAATATATTGGATAGATTTACATAATTCTTTAAATATCTAAATTTTTGACAAACATCATATTTCATAGAAAAATATGATTGTTTACAACTAATATTTAAAGTTTTCCTAAAATGATAATTATTAATAATTATTAAAGCAATAAATAAGTGGGATAAATATGCTTTTCATTCCCTTAAGAGGAATTAAAAATGCCAGATAATTTAGGAGATATAATTTCTAAAAGAGCAATAATTAAAAACAATCATTAATTTATGGGAAGAATTTTATTATATAGAATATAAATGTTTGCATAAATGCTCTTAGTTTTCTGTTAATATTTTAACAGCTTCTACTATTTTATATTCAATGAAAACA
>JANXER010000023.1 GCA_025057955.1 Candidatus Methanomethylicaceae archaeon
TGATGGTTATAAAGTTGATTATGTTAACTTAGATCCTGGCGTAGAAAGAATTCCATATCATCCAAGCTTTGATGTAAGAGAGTTAGTTAGAGTTGATGAAGTTATGCACCGTGAGAATCTTGGGCCGAATGGCGCACTTATTAAAGCAGCAGAAATTATGGAAAATAGATCAAGAGAGATTTCAGAGAGAATAAATCTTCTAAATGGAGATTTCATATTAATAGATACACCAGGCCAAATGGAAATATTTCTATTTAGAGATTTGGGCCCAATTTTATCCAACTCTTTAATTGGAAGGAAGGCCTCAATTTTCTTAATAGATCCTTCATTTATGCAAAGGATAAATGATTTTATAACATTGAGGCTTATGAGTTTAATAGTTGAACTAAGGCTTGGAATTCCATCAATAGAAATTATAAATAAATGCGATCTATTGAGAGGCGAAGTCCTAATTGCAAGTGATAGTAGAATTATAAATGGTCTAACTCAAGAGCTTAGAGAAATATTAGAAAAAATTGAAAAAAAGAAGCGAACAATAATGGTATCAAGCACTAAGGGTATTGGATTCATGGATTTATATAAGGTTATAGGCGAGCTATTTTGTGTTTGTGGCGATTTAACATAAAAATTTATCTACTTTAATAATTATAATTTTTTAGGATGAATATGGTCAATCTAACTCCTCCTCAGAAAGAAATTGTCCTTGCTCTAATCGAAATATATGAACAAAAAAAGAGCTTTGTGAAGAGTAAAGAAATTGCCCTAAAAATTAGAAAGGGTGAGGGAACCATACGAAATATAATGCCAACACTTAGAGCACTAGGTCTAATTGAATCCATACCAGGTCCAAAGGGAGGCTATTTACCAACTAATAAAGCCTATGAATACTTCAATATCCCTGAACAATATAGATCAGTGAATGTACCTATTCATAAGAAAAATGGAGAATATACTGGCACTTTCGTTACTGATATTATTTTCAAGAGCGTTTATAGTCCCGACTTCTGTCAAGCAATAATCAAGACCATTGGTGAAGTTTCTAAATTGAATATTGGCGAAGAGATAATTATTGGTCCAACATCCTCTGGAAGAATGATAATTGAGGGAAAGATTATAGGTAGAGACGAGCTTCATGGTGAGCTTCTTCTCGAAGTTATAAATATAGTTAGTATACCTAGGGAAAGTGTGAAAAACATAATGTCTAAGAGGTTGGTCTATTTAACTCCAGAAATGTCTATAAAAGATGCAGCCTCCATTATATATAAGGAATTCATAAGAGCTGCACCTATAATAGATGGAAATAACTTGATTGGATTATTAACAAGCTCAGATATAGCTAGATGTTTAAGCGAAGGTAAACTCAATATAACAGTTAAGGAGGCTGCTAGTAGAAAGCCAGTTACTATAAATCTAAATGATGATATATTGGAGGCAATGAATAGAATGAGAAGATCAAGCATAGGAAGATTAATTGTTATTGATCAAGATGGAAAGCCAGTTGGAATTATAACTAGAACCGATTTACTATCAAGAATAATAAAACCATTTGAAATGATGTCTACAAAGCAATCATAGCTATTTTGCTAATAATATTTCTGGAGTTAATTTAACATCTGGTGTTATTTCTATTGGTCTATTACAAACTTTTATTACTTCCTCTGGATCCTTTAATAGATGTCCAGTGCAAACACATACTGCTTCAATATCCTTGCTTATAATATTATTTGCTATGGCTTTTTTCAATCCAGCCACAGAAGCAGCACTTGCAGGTTCTACTCCTATTCCCTCAAGAGTGGCTATTAAGCGTTGAGCCTCAATAATCTCTTCATCAGATACTGCCTCATAAAATCCATTGGATTCCTTTATTGCCATTACAGCCTTTGGCCAATTTACTGGATTTCCAATTCTTATAGCGGTTGCAATGGTTTCTGGATGTGTAACAGGTGTAAGAACTTTATCGCCTCTTTTCAACATATTTACAAGAGGAGCTGCTCCTTCTGCTTGTACTCCAAACATCTTGGGAGTTTTATCTATAATTCCTGATATATGAAATTCCTTGAATCCCTTCCATATTGCTGAAATATTTCCACAATTTCCCATGGGCACACATACAACATCTGGTACATGATTCAATTGATCTATTATTTCAAATGCTAGAGTTTTTTGCCCCTCCAATCTCCATGGATTTACGCTATTAAGAATGTAAATATCCATTTTTTGCGAAAGCTCCATTACCATTTTAAGAGCCACATCAAAATTTCCTCTTACAGATATTACTTTTGCCCCATGCATTAAAGCTTGAGCTAATTTGCCTAAAGCTACCTTATGTGCTGGTAATAAAACATAGCATGTTAATCCAGCTCTAGCTGCATATGCTGCTAAAGATGCTGAAGTATTTCCCGTGGAAGCACAAGCTACTGCTTTTGAGCCTAAGCTCTTTGCTTTAGTAACTCCAACAGTCATCCCTCTATCCTTAAAGCTACCTGTTGGATTAGCCCCCTCATACTTTATGTAAAGCTTTTTCACCCCCACCCATTTTGCTAATCTATTACATTCATATAGTGGTGTTCCTCCCTCTCTCAGCGTTACTACCTCACAATCCTCTTCTATAGGTATGAATTCTCGATAGCGCCATACACTAAACTCCCTTTTCGCCATCTCCTTCAATGAAATCCTAGGGATATCTATTAGAACTTCAAGCAATGAATTACAATTCCTACAAACATAAACTATTTCATCACTTCCAAATTCCTTACCACAATTTATACATTTAAGCCTTGATTTAGGGTACAATAATCACACCATCCTTGGAATTAGTATGTAGAGAGTAATTGGCTTCAGTGCCAGCATCCTTAAGAATGGATATTAATGTTTTTCCTATGTAATCACCTGTTCCCTCCTTGCATAGTGCAAACATAGATGGTCCTGCTCCACTTATTGAGAATCCATAGGCTCCCAATTCTAAAGCCTTCTCTTTTAAATCATAAAACTTTGGAATGAATTTCGATCTTGCGGGCTCTATAACGAAATCCCCCGATATTCCAATTCCAATTGTACTGAGATCTTTTCTCACTAGGCCTATAATAAGGTTAGCGAAGGATTGAACTTGATTTACCATAGTTTGAAGGGGGATATTTTTTGGCAAAATTTTTCGTGCAATTTTAGTTTTTTCATCACCTATTTCTAATTTAGGAGTTATTACAACAATTTCCGCATTTGTAATTGGCTCTAATCTTATAATTCTTATAGGATTGAATGAAAGTATTAAGACTATTCCACCAAATAGTGCTGGTGCAACATTATCAGCATGAGGAGAACCACAAGCTACTTTCTCTCCTTCCATTGCACATTGAAGAAGTTCTTCCATATTAAGAGGCATTCCCAGTAAGTAGTTTACAGCATATGCCCCTGCGGCAGAGGAAGCTCCAGAACTTCCTAAACCTATTCTTGGAGGAACTCCCTTAACAATTCTCATTTTTATTGAAAACTTTTCCCCTCCTGCCTTTTCAAGAACTGCCCTTCCAGCAACCATTGCAGAGTTTCTTTTTGGATCCTTGGATATTGTATTTGCTCCAATGCCTTGAATTTCCAATTCATCCCTTCCATCCTCTCCTAAGCATACTTCTAAAAAATCTCTAGGATTATTCAAAGCCATACCAATTATATCAAATCCTGGTCCTAGGTTAGCAATTGTAGCAGGTGCTGATACTCTTACTTTTGATACCATTGAAAGTCACTCCAAATATTTCTAGGTTCTTCTAAATATATTTTTTAATGATTTTGCTCAATTAGATCATATAGTTTTATATTTGAATTTCAAATATTTGAAATTCAAAAGAGGTGCAGACATTGAAATATTTTAAGAAGAAGATTGAAGAAATTGATCTTACACCAGAGAAGTTGAAATTAAGAGAGGAACTTCTTAGCAATCCTGTTATTCAATTGGATCTTGAAAAAATTAAAACCATAAGGGATTTAGTGGAGGGTTGGCAACATTGTGGTATACAATCTCGCAATTTAGCTGAATGCGCCATGGTTTATGAAAATATGCTATTAGATGAGGATAGGCCGATAATTTTCCTTGGACTAGCTGGAGCTCTTATTGCTGGAGGGCTTAGAAAGGTAATAAGCGATATGATATGTAAAGGGATTGTAGATGTAATCGTCTCCACTGGCGCTATACTTTATCAAGATTATTATATATCTCAAGGATATAAGCATTATAAGGGCTCTCCAAATATTGATGATGAATTATTGAGAGATTTATACATAGATAGAATATATGATGCTTATATTGATGAAATTGGATTTGTTATTTGTGATGAAAAGATCGCAGAATTTTGTTCTACCCTTGAACCAAGGAAATATTCCACAAGAGAATTCCTCTATTTATTAGGATCGACATTGAAGGATGAAGAATCCATATTATATAATGCATATAAATTTGGCGTTCCAATATTCTGTCCTGCCATAGCAGATAGTTCTATAGGAATTAGCTTGGCTGGTTACTTCAGATGGACCAAGGAGAAAGGTATTAAACCAATTACTATAGATGTTGTAAAGGATAATTATGAAATTGCTCAAATAATATTGAAATCCAAAAAGACGGGTGCAATATATATTGGTGGAGGGGTTCCTAAAAATTATATAAATGATGCAGCAGTTATGCTGGATTATACAGAGGGACACCATTATGCATTTCAAATAACCACAGAGCCACCTCATTGGGGTGGATTGAGTGGAAGTACGCTTGATGAAGCTAAATCATGGGGGAAAGTAAGAAAGAAGGCTATAAGAGCTACAGTCTATGCTGAAGCCACAATAGCGTTACCCCTCATAGTGGGCTATATACTTCAAAAGAATCTTCATAAAAATAGAAAAAGATTAAAATTTATTTGGTCTGAAGGAGGAGACTTGGAAATAAGTGAATATTAAATCAAATCCATTTTTCCACTTGAGTAACCCTCTAAATCCAATGCCACCACTTTATATCCAATGGATTTAAGTTTATATACTAGGCTTTGCCTTTGTTGAATTATCTTTGAAATTTCCTCCTTTCCAACTTCTATTTTTGCCATGGTTCCAAAATGTCTAACCCTCACCACTTCAAATCCTTCATCTCTAATGATCCTCTCAGCATTAGCTACCATTCTTAAATCCTCTAAGCTTATTTTATATCCATATGGAAATCTTGTTGCTAAACATGCATTACTTGATCTTCTATAATTAAGTCCAAGCTCCTTTGATAGCTCTTTAATCCTTGCTTTGCCTATTTTTAGCTCAATTAATGGACTTCTTATTCCTTCTTCTTTTAAAGCTACTATTCCTGGCCTATTTTCGCTTAAATCATCATAATTTGTGCCATCTACAATCCAAGAATATCCCTCTTTTTTTGCAATCTCCTTCAATTTTCTCATTATGTGCTTTTTACAAATATAACATCTATCCCTTGGATTTTCAAGTATGGATTCCGGAAGATCTAATTCCACAACTCTATGTTTAATTCCCAAATTCCTTGCATTATTAATAGCATATTCTATTTCATCCTCATCAATAAATATAGTCTTAATTGTAATGGCTAGAGCATTCTCATTTAGAACTTTATTGGCAATATAAGCAACAAGGGTACTATCCAGTCCGCCTGAATAAGCTACTAAAACGCTTCCTGCATTAATAAACCATTCTTTTAATTCCTTCATTTCCATATCTCTATATCCAATACCACTTGATATAACTTCTTACCTACACTTCTAACAACTCTTCCTCTAATACTTATAATTTTATCAGATAATTTTTCCCTCAAAAGTTTTTCAGCCTCAGCCACAGCCTCCCTTCTACTTCTACCCCTTTGATGTAAATACACATGAATCCAACCAGAATTCCTAAGACATCTAATTGCATATGGTAAGTATTGAAGTGAGAGATCAGGCAGAGGCATTAGTACTCTATCAACAATTCCTTCAAGCTCTTCTACAACCTCTTTTGCATCTCCAAGTATGGGAAATACTATATTTGAAACATGATTAATAACAATATTTTCAAGCATGAAATTAAATGCATCAGGGTTTTTATCAATAGAGAATATTCTACTAGGGCTTTTCCTTTTAGCTATTAAAATTGAAAAAGTTCCAACACCTGCAAACATGTTTACAATAATTTCTCCTTTTTTTATAAGTTCTGAGATTCTCAATCTTTCAAAGGAAAGCCTTGGAGAAAAATATACTTTAGCTACATCCAACTTAAATAAACAACCATGCTCTTTATGAACTGTTATAGTTTCTTTTTTTCCAGCAAGCCACTCTATGCCTCTAATTTTATATTCTGAATCCACTGGACTCGTCTGTCTGAATACTCCTTTAACTCCATTGAGAGCAGATAGAATTGCCTTTCCTATTTCATATCTTTTATCTTCCCACTCCCATGGAATTTTTATAATTGCAATATCTCCAATTATATCCATTGATGTTATTACTTTATTAATTTCCTCATTAGGTATTATCTCCTTTAGAGCTCGCCTTATAATTCTCTCTTTCAATAATTAACACCATCAGATGGGCTTAATGGATATTCTTACGCCCATCTTATCCTCAATTTTTTGAATTTTCTTTCTACATCTTCTTAATGCATAATTAATAATATTGGCGGGAATTCCTATGATTATTCCTTCATTACTCTCCTCAATAATCACATTTTCCATAGGAATATGTTTTCCCAAGACTTTATTTATCATACAAGTTATAGCACTTTCCTTTTCCTTTACCTTCAATGGAACAACAAAAGTTCTTTCTCCAAAGACATAAATTTCATATTCCACTTCATTTGTATCAAAGTTTCTCACTAATACAACGGGCCTTGTCAAGTCGGATTCTGTTAAGCCATGAGGTATTTTTACTTTTGTCTCCAATTCATAAACTTTATCAACAATACCTCTATTTATGAATACAACAGTATCAATTATGGATGGTATCATTCCTAATTCAACCCTTCCAATGAACCTTTGAATAGCATCAATGGGTGTTGCAGCATGTATTACTCCAACCATGCCCACTCCAGCTAATCTAAGATCAGTAAATATTTTGAAATCCTCAGTATCTCGCATTTCATCAAAGAACGTATAGTCAGGTCTACTTAGTAATAATACATCATGAATTTCCTCAGAGGATGATTTTGATTTGGAATATTGTGTTACAATGCTTGGTAAGCATAAATCCCTGGGCGATTCTATGGTCTTTATAATTTTATTCTCTCTAAGATAAAATTTCGCTAGAGCTCGAGCAAAAGTGGTTTTCCCCATACCTGGAGCACCAGCTATTAGAATTCCCTCAGCTCTTTCTCTGAATCTATTTATTAACTTTGGAGAGAGTTTATAATCCTCAAGCTCTAAATCCACTACTTTTTTAGTTATTGTTATTTCTAATTTATCAGAAAATGGAGGAAATGTTATAATTACTCTATAATTGTCTAACATTAGAATTTTTGAACCCTCTCTATCAATTTCTAAAATTCCCTCTCCTCGCTCAATTCTTTCGAAAATATCTTGAATAATTCTCTCAAGTTCACTTCCCTCTATTACTTTATCTCCAAGATTTTCCAAATGCCATGATCCAGGAACTCCAATTTTACCCCTAGGGGGAACTCCTTCTTTAAGATGAACAGACATAATTCCTTCAGAGAAGAATTTTGTAAATAGAGGAGGACCTTGTAATCTTGTCCTTCCAGAGACAACCTCTAATCCTATTGACTTGGCAATTTTTGCTATATGCTCATCAGAGGTTACTAGAGGATAATTGCCATCCATGGCCAAATCAAGAGCTGCCATATCGTCATCTTGAATTCTCTTTTTATTCTCCCTTACTTCTATGGTTATTCCAACTTGATCTGCTAAATCCCTTAAATTCATCAATCTATCTAGAGCTAAAATATTTCCTCTTTTAGCTTCTCTTCTTATAGCATCAATTACAACCTCAGGTATTATAACTTTATTTTCAATCTTCCCTCCACTAACAAGATCTATTATGAATCCTGACTTTATTGCAGATATATCGGAAACTACTTCTTCCAAATGCATTTTTACTCATACAATAGATTTTAAACTGATATAAAAATTTGATTATGATAAATGCTTAATCATATATTGTGATAAAGGAATCCTTCTATATCCTCTTTTTCTATAATAGTCCCTTACCCCCACCCCTGGTAATACTACTATTCTCCTTAAATCAAATTCATTCATAGTTATTTCCTCAGCTTTTCTTAATAGCATAGAACCATATCCTCTATGCTGATATGCTTCTTCATCCCTCTCTCCAATAGGGACTTGAGGACCATATATGTGAAGTTCCCTTATTACCCCTGAATTTTTAACTTCTTTTCTATGTGCAAGCTCTGATGGTATTCTAAGCCTTAAAAATCCCATTAAATAATCTCCATCCTCCAATGATATAAATATCTCATTACCTCTTCCTGCCTCATATTTCTCCACATAAATTTTTGGATTTAAATTAACAACTTCCTCTCCTCTTATCTTAGCAAGCCCTATTTCTCTACATCTAATGCACTTACATTTTATTCCCAAGGACTTCAATTTTCTCTCCACATCCTCTCTTAAGTTGCTTCTTTTCACTCCATTTGCTATTATTGATACTGGAACATCCCTTTGAATTCTTGAAACTCTCACCCATTTTGGAAAATATTTATGTGCTTCAAGGAGCAATTCCATAACTTCCTCAGTTTGCATTGCTCTATATTTTCCAGTCAACCAATCTCTATAGAGTTCTGTACCTTCTATTACTAAGGTTGGATATATTTTTAGATAATCTGGCTTAAATTCTTCATCTTGAAAAATTCTCTTTAAACATTCTAAATCCTTTTCAAAATTGCTTCCAGGTAGGCCTGGCATTATATGATATCCCACCTTAAGTCCACTGTCCCTTAAAATTCTAGTAGCTTCTATTACATCCTTTACATAGCATCCTCTATTTACTCTTCTTAATATTTCATCATCAAGTGTTTGTACTCCTATTTCAACAAGTGTTGCTCCAAGCTTTATCATTCTATCTGTATGTCCTTCCTTTGCCCAATCTGGCCTAGTTTCCATGGTTATTCCTATACATCTAACTCTACTCTTCTCATTTCTAATTTGAGCATCTTCTAGGCTCTTCCATTTATATGGCCTAGAATAAGGAAAATCATTTAATGCCTCTAAGCATCTCATTACAAACCACTCTTGATAATCCAAATCCATAGCTGGAAAAGTTCCACCCATTATTATTAATTGTATTTTCGAGGGCGTATGACCCATTCTAATGTATTGAAAAAGTCTATGCATTACTTGTTTATAAGGATCGAAATTATTCTGTATGGCTCTCATTAGAGCGGGCTCATTTCCTATGTAGCTTTGAGGCGTTCCATAATCTACACCACCAGGACAATAACTACACGGCCTCTCCTTTGGACATTTTTGAGGCTTAGTCATGACGGCTACAGTAAAAATTCCTGAAGCCCCTCTTACCCTCTTACTTATTAAGATCTTGGCTAACTTTTCATCATTTTCAATATATCTTAAAATTTCATAATTTTTTAGAACTCTTCCCATACCCTCTGATACAAGATACTTTACCTTTGATAAATTATCAGGATTTTTCCTTAAATATTCTATAATTTTATTAGCGATCTCCTTTTCCTTCATTTTTTCGCTATCACTACACAATTCTCTGCGAATATCCTAGAATTAACTTTTTCACCATAAGCTCTTTCAATTATAAAGCCTGCATTCTTTACCAAGGATTTTAATTCTCCAAGCGTAAATAAATGATAGAATCTCATTTTATCCTTCCATGGCACAAATAAATCGCCAAATTCATATCCCTTCATATACATCTTTATCATGCTTGGTAATTTCTTTAAAAATCTAAGCTGTATTCTCGCCCAAGCAGTTATAAGGAGAGTTCCATTTTTCTTTAAAACTCTATAGACTTCCTCTATAGCCTTCATTCTATTTCTCTTTTCTGGAATATGATGTATTGTGGCTATGAATATCACTTTATCGAATATTGAGGATTTAAAAGGTAGATATAAAGCATCACATCTAATTGGCTCTATAATATTTCTATTATTCAACTTCATTATAAGTCTACGAAGCATTCCAATTGAAACATCTGCAGCTATAATCAGCCTTGCCCCTCTTTCTGCCATATATCTTGAGTTTCTTCCACTTCCTGCTCCTAAATCTAATATTATATTTTCAGAAAATGGACCTGCATCCTCAAGACTTCTCCAAATTTTTCTTCTCGTTCTATCGAAATCTTCAGCTATACTATCGAAAACCTCAATAATTTTCCTTCTATCTAACATTATAATTTCACTATTTTATTTACTATTTCAGCAAATCCAAGCCCAAATTCCTTTTCAGCAACTATATCTGCAATTTCCTTTATTCTTAAATCAGCATTTGCAACTGCTGCTCTAATGCCACATACTTTCAGCATTTCTAAATCTGTAATACTATCTCCTACGCCAAGCACTTCCTCTGCTCTTACTCCTATGAGATCCAAAGCTAATAGAAGCCCCTTTCCTTTATCTACAGATTCATCAGTTATATGATAGGCAAATCCACTATCCAAAACCTTTGCTCCATTAACTTTCTTAACGATTTTATCTACTTCATTGAAAGGTATGGTTCTTCTAATTGCTATATCTACAAATCTATAGGCATTAGACCATGATTCCACAATTTCTTCATGAAAAATTTTCTTTAATTCATCCAATGCCTCCCTTCCTACGTTTTTTCTACCAATGACTCTTATTTTTGCTTTATATTCCACAACAGCTCCATTTTCAGAAACTGTTGGACCAGTACATCCAATATATCTCGCAAGAGCCTTGGTTACACATAGGGCATTTCCAGTGCAAAGTATTACCTTTATTCCCTTTCTTTCCAATGCTCTTATTGCACTTATTGCCTCCAAATATAGTTCATCATTATAATTTGTAAGAGTTCCATCTACATCCGTTGCAACTGCTCTTATCATAGTTTTCACTAGATATAAACTTAGTAAAAAAGTTTAAATTCTTAAGTTCATTAGATTGGGGCGTATTGAAATGTTGAAGCTTAAGGTGCTTGGTGGTGGAAGAGAAGTAGGAAGGACTTGTCTACAACTTGATGTCAATGGACATCGCTTTTTATTAGATTGTGGAATTTCCCCCTCTCTAAAGGGAAGAAGCTCTCTTCCCATTTCACCTGATGGTGAAGTAGATGGTATTTTTGTTTCACATGCACATTTAGATCATACAGGAGCAATTCCAGCTTTAGTTAGACAGGGATTTAAAAATAAAATATTCATGACACTTCCAACGCTTGCTCTTCTTAAATTACTATGGGAGGATGAACTCTCTCTTATGAAGAGGGAGTGGCCTCCTGAGGATCAAATATGGGACTCAAAAGAAATGCAATTTGCTTTGGCAAAGCTAACGGTAAATTTAACCTATCATGAAGCCTATAAGCTTGATTCCATTCAAATAAATTTCCATAATGCTGGACATATACTTGGATCAGCAATGATAGATTTTTCCATTAATGATTTCAGAATTCTATTCTCTGGCGATCTTGGAACTTCCTCAAACCACCTTAGATATTGGAGAACAGAAGATATTAGCTATCCAGATGTATTGATATGTGAAGGAACTTATGGTGGAAAGAATAGAAAGAATAGAGAAGATGCCACAAGGGAATTATTAGAAAGCATAAGATGTACATTAGAGCAGGGGGGTAAGGTTCTAATACCTGTATTTGCCGTTGGAAAGACTCAGGAAATACTCAAAATTTTAAAGGATAATAGAAATAATCTTCCCAATGTAAATGTCTATTTAGAGGGAATGGCTATTGAGGCGCTCAAGGTATATGAGCAATTCATAATATATATGGATGATAATATAAGGCGCTCTTTTATATTTAATGGTTTAAATCCATTCAGATGGGAATCTCTTAAGATTTTTTCTTCTTTATCCGAGAGAAGGGAGATTTACAATAGCAAGGAGCCTTGTATAATAATGGCTCCCTCTGGCATGCTAAGAGGAGGATGGAGCGTTTGGCATATGATTAGAATTTCTAAATCTAAAGATAATTTAATACTTCTTCTCGGCCATATGGAGGATGGAACCATTGGTTATAGTTTAATAAATGGATTAAGGGAGTTTAAGCTATATGATATGATAACTAAAGAGGATGTGAATGTAAAAGTAGATTGTGAAGTAAAGCATATAGATATTTCTGCACATGCTATGCATAGTGAGCTTTGTAATTATATATCTAAGATTAAGCCAGAGAATTTAATATTAATTCATGGTGATTATCAAAGCCTCTTAAGCCTCTCTGAATCCATTAAACAATATACAAATAATATAATTATTCCTTCAAATGGAGATGTTATTGAGCTTTCATCCAATCAAGTTATTATAAACTCTAAAGATTTAGAAATTCCAATATCTAATGAGCTATCAATGATGCTACCTAATAATATGAAGGTGAAGATTAAGCATAAAGGAATTGTAAAATATGTGAAGGGCGAGGATTTAAAATCCATTTTTAAATCATCCATGAAAGTAAGTTGAGCCTAGGAAACCATAGGCATCTGCTCTACATAATTTACAGAGTCTAAATTGAGGTATATAGCTCTCTGCAATCCTTCTCGCCCTCTCAAGCTCTTCACATGTTGGCCCCCTCATATCTTTAAACTTATAGAGGGGTATCAATGGTATTATATTCATTAAACTTGCTCCTCTTTTTACAGCCTCACTTGCAATTTTTTCAATTTCACTCATGTTTATCTCAGGTATTAATACAGTATTAACTTTCACAACAACGCCTTTATTTACTAAAGCCTCAATTCCACGAAGTTGCTTATCTATTAATATTCTCGCTCCTTCAATTCCTTCTATTATTTTTCCATTGTAGTTTATCCATTCATAGATTTTTGCTCCTATTTCAGGGTTTATGGCATTTATAGTTATAGTTGCACTATTCAAATTTAAATTAGCTAAATCCTCAATTTTATCTTCTATAAGCAAACCATTTGTTGAAATGCATCTTATTAACCAATTCCATCTCTCCTTTATAATGGATAGAACATCAAATGTTAATTTATTATAAAGGCTCTCCCCAGGTCCAGCAATGCCAACGACTTTCAATTTTGGATTAGTTTTTATTTCACTTTCAATTCTTTTTATAGCTTCTTCTAAATTCATTACACATGAAGCTACTCCAGGCCTCCATTCACATTTATTCAAGGCTCTAGTACAATAATTACATTGTATATTACATAATGGTGCTACTGGAAGATGAATTCTAGCTACTTTATGATATGCTTTTATTCCAAAACAGGGATGTGCTGAAGTTAAATGGGCAAATTTCGATCCTATCCCAAACCACTTTGGATTTATAATTGAACACCTCAACTACTAATCCATTTCATATAAGCATCTGCTAATCTTTTCAAGGCTCCAGCAAAATCCCTACTTAATATATATCTGGATTCTGATGGTCTATATTCTATGAAGCCCATGGGTATTAGGTAATTCTTTATAACATGATAAGCAGCGCTTCTCCTCCTTCTCATTAATCTCTCATCTATATATTTCGACATCTCACTTGTGGTAACCCATCTAGTTTTTCCTCTATTCTCTTCATCACTTTTGACTTTTATCCATTCCAGTATTATTCTTGCTATCTCCTTATAGGATTGAGAAGTTGTAAATACTATATCCATTATTTCATCAATGCCAATATTGCTTGAAACCCTCTCTGCCTCAAAGAACATTCTTCCGCTTCTTCTTCCCCTTCTTACCATTCTTCTTGGCATTTCATCCACCAAAATATACATAAAATATTTATTTAATTCCTTATTTTAGTTTATGGGATCTTCCTTGATTTCAATGGAGAAGCCAATAGTAGAAATTGATGGCGATGAAATGGCTAGAGTAATGTGGGCATGGGTTAAGGAGAAGCTTATAATTCCTTATGTAGACTTAAAAGTAGAATACTATGATTTACATATAAAAAATAGGGATGAAACAAATGATGAAGTAACAATTAAAGCGGCTGAAGCCATTAAACGTTTGAAAGTGGGGGTTAAGTGTGCTACAATAACTCCAAACGCTGAAAGAATAAAAGAATATAATTTGAAGAAAGAGTGGAAAAGCCCTAATGCCACCATAAGAAATATATTAGATGGTACAATCTTTCGCGCTCCAATTATATTAAGCAATATTATTCCAGCTGTTAGATTTTGGAGGAAGCCCATTGTTGTTGCAAGACATGCATTTGGAGATATATACGATGGAATTGGCCTTAGATTCGAAGGTCCAGCTGAAGGAGAAGTAACTATTAAACAGGAAAATGGAAAGGAGATTAAAGCAAAATTTCCAATGTTTAGAAGCTCTGGAGTAATACAAGCAATATATAATTTGGATGCCTCTATAGAGAATTTTGCTAGAGCCTCATTTAGATATGCACTAGAGAATAAATTGGATTTATGGTTTGCAGCAAAGGATACTATATCAAAAGTTTATGATGCAAAATTCAAGGAAATCTTCAGTAAAATCTATGAAAATGAGTTTAAGGATAAATTCCATAATGCTGGCTTAAATTACAATTACTTCTTAATTGATGATGCTATTGCAAGAGTTGTTAGATCTGAAGGAGGATTCGTTTGGGCATGTAAAAACTTTGATGGAGATGTATTTTCAGATTTTGTAGCTACAGCATATGTGGGAAGCCTTGCTCTCATGACCTCGGTGCTCTTCTCTCCAGAGGGGCATTTTCTCTCTGAGGCCGCTCATGGCACTGTTCAAAAGCATTATTATAAATATTTGAAGGGCGAGAAAACTTCCACAAATCCAACTGCCATAATATTCGCATGGTCCTCAGCTTTGAAAAGAAGTGGTGAAATCACTGGCAATATGGAGCTCTTCAATTTTGCTTGTAAATTAGAGGAGGCTGTAAAGGTTACTATTGAAATGGATAGAATCATGACTGCTGATATAGCGAATGTTTCAGAGCCCCCCATAAATAAAATAGTGAGCACTGAAGAATTTATTGAAGCCATAAGAAGAAATCTTAATAAATTACTAAAAATTCATCCATAAACTTTTTGAATTTGTTTCAATAATATTAATTGAGGGCAGATCTTGACAAAGATTTCCCATCTAAGAAGGCGCGAATCCTTCACTAAGCTTGAAATAGAGATGGCCATTTTTGATGCTTGTGAAAGAATGGCATCCTATATATTCTCGCGAATTTTTCCTAAGAATTCATATGAAGGCATAATAGATCTATGGGAGCTTGAAATAACAGTGGATTCCATTTTAGCTGATGTCATAGAAAAAATATCTTTAATAGATCCTGCAACTGCAGAAGTTTTATCATATGAAATTCGAGAAAAACCTCACTTAATTGATCGAGCCATTCCTTCCATGCTAGAGTGTATTAAGGATGCCTTTGGCTCTTTAATCATGATTTCCAATATAAATCAAAGGACGATACAGGTTAAGCTTTCTCCACTCATAAGGAATAGGAGCTTCATTCGAAAAGATTTAAGGACAATACTTTATGAAATAATAATAAGTGCGATCAATAAATAATATAATTATCAAAAATTTCTTTTTTAAATATATACATTGTTGAGGTGAGGTTGATGAGCTCTTGCGATTTCGTTGTTTGGCTTATTACTGGAAAATGCGACCTAAGATGTAGACATTGCTATGCCTCTCATTTCAATAATTTAAATGAACTTTCTACAGAGGATGCTATTAAAGTTATCAAAGAGCTTGCTAAAATGAATGTAAATCATATTTCCTTTACTGGTGGAGAGCCAACCCTCAGGAAGGATTTGCCCATATTGATATCTCAAGCATATGATTTA
The DNA here is from genome assembly GCA_025057955.1 of Candidatus Methanomethylicaceae archaeon. Taxonomy (GTDB): domain Archaea; phylum Thermoproteota; class Methanomethylicia; order Methanomethylicales; family Methanomethylicaceae; genus JANXER01. The sequence goes on from JANXER010000023.1 coordinate 15,918, forward strand.
GGATTTGAATTGAGCATTGTAACTAGCGCATTATCAATGAATTCAAAACTCATAAGCCTACTTATTAGAAATGATGTAGAGATTCAAGTGAGCATAGATGGAGCCACAAAGGAAACATTCACAAAGATTAGGGGATCCTACTTTGAACTATTATTGGAGAAATTGAAACAATTAAAAAAGCTTGGAGCAAAAATTAGACCAGTGATGACTATAAATGCTTTAAACTATCATGAAGCTACAGAATATATAAAGCTTTGCTCAGAGATGAATGCTATTGGTGCTGCAATGATACCATTAATACCAATAGGTAGAGCTGACAAATCTCTTATGCCTACGCCTAAAATGGTTGAAATGGCTGTATCCTCTGCAGATCGAATGGCTGATAGCTTAGGCCTCAATTTAGAAGTATGGTGTGCCCCCTTTCTCTCTGCAATAATTAAGCGAACAAATATATACTCTTGTATGATAAAAAATGCATTGGATATAGCGCCAGATGGCAGTATAATGATATGTGATAGTTTAAATGTAAAAATTGCTAATATTAAAGATGGAATTGAGAATGCTTGGAGTAAAAAACTTAATCATGAATTAGTTAGAGTACTCTCTACACCTAGATTGATTAATGATATTTGCAGAGATTGTAGGTACATAGATGTATGCGCTAGTGGTTGTCGTGCTAGAGCTAATGCTATATACAACGATCCAAGGATGCCAGATCCACTATGTCCACTTATTAAACCAATTAAACATACAATGACTAAACGTTTACAATAATTCTCTCCTTCACTATATTGAGTGCAATGCTTGTAACAGTTCTTCTAACATGAGGAATCTTCAGAACATCCTTTATAAATGTATTTAACTCTTCTCTATTTCTGAACTTTGCTATTACTATTATGTCAAAATCTCCAGTTATATCATAAACTGCAATAACTGGTTTAGTGCTTGCTATTATCTTTTCCACCTCAATAATATGACCTCCATCAACTTGCATTAATATTACTGCTGTTAATTCATAGCCAATTTTTTCAGCATCAACTATTACTGAAAATCCTTTTATTATACCAATTTCCTTCATTCTCTTAATTCTATTATGAACAGTTCCTATAGATAGCCCTAATTTATTTGCAATATCTCTATAGCTAGCTCTACAATTACTTTGAAGCTCTCTAAGTATATTAATATCAATATTATCCAGCAGCTCCATATTTTAATAATCTATATACATGAATAAATACTATTACTCAAAATAATCCCTTATGGAAATCCAAAATTGCCCTCTTTTCATCACATAACCCTCTTCTTCTAAGAATCTAAGATATGAGATTAAGTTTCTCAATCGCAATAAATCTCTAAAGGATCCTTCCTCTCCATACATATTTCTAATGATATCTCTAAGCCTCATACCATTCCTAATAATTCTTAATAGCTCCTCAAGCCTATTAATAAAATGTTTCTCAAGGTTTTCTATATCCTCCTTGAGAAGAGGAGTCTTTCTATGAGCAGGAAATATATACTTGAAACTCTTCAATTTTTGAATTGAATTAATCTCCATTCTTAAATTCTCTACTACTGTGCCTCCTTCAATAGCAACATCTCCAGAAAAAATTACATCCCTCAGAACATATCCTACACTTCCAGCTGTATGTCCTGGCAAATGAAGAGACTCTAATTTAAAATTATTAAGATTTTTGAAGGTTTTATAATATTTTGGCATTCTTAACATTTCTATTGTCATTAACATTTTATTCTTCATTAATTTCAATTCTTCAGAATTATATCCTCCTTCTATTAAAGCCTCATAATTTTCATCAAACCAATTCAATGCATTTCTATAATCCTTAAGAAATTTTCCATCAAGCTCATGTACTAATATCTCGGCTCCAGTTTCCTCTTGTAAATATCCCGCTAAACCAAAATGATCTATATGACCATGGGTTATTAGTATATATTCTAAATTTCTCACTTCAAGCTCTCTCATCTTACTCTTAATGAATTTTCTATTATCCTCACAATCCAAACCAGCATCTATCAATATTGCTACTTCATCATTTTTCAATAGATATGCGTGAGTGTCCTCTCCTTGTCCCCAATTCCTTGGAAAGGGAATTGTAATTGTAATTATCATAGATAGAATTAATATCTAAGAAATTTATATTGATTTTTACTATGATAGATGTGCATGCACATTTGACTGAATTTAATGATATTTTGGAGGTAATTAGAAGAGCAAAGGAGGCTGGATTAGAGCATATAATAATTTCAATAATTGATCCCTCAGAGATTAATAGAGCAAAGGAAATAATTTCCTTAGATCCTAAGTTTCTTCACCTTACTATTGGATTTGATCCAACAAATCTTTCAGAGGAGGAATTTTCTAAGTTCGAACTATTGATAGAAAAGGAGTCAATTGTTGGAATAGGGGAGGTTGGATTGGACTATTACTATATAAGGGATGAAACTCAAAGGAGCATTCAAGAGAAGCTTTTTAGAAGAAGCATAAGATTGGCTCTTAAAAGGAATCTTCCCATTATTGTACATTCTAGAAGCGCTGGACGTAGGGCTTTGGAGATTCTATATTCAGAGGGGGCAGATAGAGTAATTATGCATGCTTTTGATGGAAAATCTGGTCATGCGAATGAAGCCGTAAAAAGAGGATATTATTTCTCAATTCCAACATCAGTAGTACATTCTCAACAAAAGCAGAAACTTGTGAGAGCTCTTCCAATAGAATCCATGGTTCTTGAGACAGATTCTCCAGTGTTATCTCCCATTAGAGGTACAAGAAATGAACCAGCCAATTTAATTTATGCATTGAAAAAAGTGGCTGAAATTAAAGGGATTTCAGAGGAGGAAGTGAATAGAATTACTACATATAATGCTAAAAAAATATTCAATTTTTTTAAATAATCATGTAAATTTAAATATATTATTTTCAGAAAATTTTATATAATTTGGTATAAAGAGATAATAATGATGAAATATGAAGGCCACAACAATATTTGTAATAGCAATTATTGCATTACTCATCCTTGGGGGCGCATATACATATACTTCTGTAATGGTACCAGCTCAAAAGTTTAAAGTGGCTGCTATATATGTTACTCCATTGGAGGAAACTTGGAATCAAATATTGCACAAGGCCCTTCAAAGGGCTAGCAATGAACTAAATATAGAATATCGCTATTCTGAGAGGGTAAGTGAGGCTGATGTAGAGAGAGTGATAAGGGAATATATTGCTCAAGGATATAGGCTAATAATTCCCCATAGCTGGGGCTTTTGGGAGACCACGGATAGATTAGCGCCACAATTTCCAAATGTTTATTTTGCACAAGGATCAGGCCTATGCAAGAACTTTGGAAGAAATCTAGTCCTCTATGATTATTATATACAGGAAGCGGCTTATGTTGCAGGTGCTATTGCAGCTAAGGTTTCTAAAACAAATAAACTAGGCATAGTAACAGCATTTCCAGGAATAGGCGATGTGAATAATCTATTGAATGGATTTATAGAGGGAGCTAAATCTGTAAATCCTGATGTAAAGGTTCTAATATCATATATAAACTCTTGGTATAATCCTAGTGATGCAAAAATTGCAGCTTCTGCTTTAATAAGCGCTGGTGTTGACGTAATTTATGCAGAAAGATATGGTGTTTTTGAGGCTTGTAAAGATCCCACTGGAAGAATTCTTGCATATGCCTTTGGAAATATTGAGGATCAAAATTCACTTGCGCCTGATGTAGTAATTGGCAGTGTAGTTTGGGATTTATATCCCATGGTGAAAACCTTAATAGAGGGTGCAAGAGCTGGCAATTATCCTGCAGGAGTATACTATACTACAATGAAGACTGGAGGAGCTAAATTCGTTTGGAACCCTG
>JANXER010000024.1 GCA_025057955.1 Candidatus Methanomethylicaceae archaeon
TTAATCCTCCATTGAACTTTTAGATGTAATAACTTAAATATATTTTCTTTTTCCGCAAGCGATTTAGCTCTGCAAACCTTCATACATAGTAGGTGCGGAGATTGTCATTTGGCTATAGAGGAAAATCGCTGGAGCTTTTAAACAAATATGGTGTAAATGTTGGAGATAAAATTTTTGTAAAAACCAATAGAGCTTGCTTTTCTGGAATATTAATGCCTAGATCAGAGATAGGTGATGATAAACACATTGTTATAAAGCTTGAGGATGGATACAATATTGGACTTTCAATAAGCTCCATAATTGATATAGAAAAAATTCCTCAAGAAACTCCTTCAAAAATCATTCAACCTTCAATTAAGTCCATTCCAAACCTTCCAAATGTAGCCATAATAAGCACTGGAGGAACAATTGCTAGTCGTATTGATTATAGGACAGGGGCTGTTAGCCCAGCTCTTTCGGCTCAAGATCTCTATCAATCTATCCCTGAGCTTGGAGAGATTGCTAATATAAGGACTGAGATTTTGCTAAGCCTATTAAGCGAAAATATGCTACCAAAGTATTGGACGATGATGGCAAAATCTATTAAAAATCATATAGAGAAGGGTGTGGAAGGTATAGTTCTAACACATGGAACAGATACCATGGGCTATACTGCAGCAGCTTTATCCTTCTCTCTTAGAAACCTCCCCATTCCAGTTATATTGGTTGGATCGCAGAGATCATCCGATAGACCTTCCTCTGATGCTTATTTTAATCTTAAGGCCGCTGTTCTTACAGCAGCAAAAGCTCCTTTTGCTGAGGTTGGAGTATTAATGCACTCCAGCATATCAGATGATGAATTGATTGTACATCGTGGAACTAGAGTTAGAAAAATGCACACTAGTAGAAGGGATGCTTTTCAAAGCATTAATTCTAAGCCATTAGCAAAAATAAGAAATGGAAACATAGAGGTTTATAAGCCATATAAGGAAAGAGGAGGCAGCTTAGAATTAAAGGCTGATTTCAATGATAAAGTGGTTTTAATTAAATGCTTTCCAGGAATGCCTTTGGAAATTTTCAATTTTTTAATAGAAAGAGGATATCGTGGAATCGTTTTAGAGGGCACTGGACTAGGCCATGCGCCTGAATATATCTTTCCATATATAAAGGAAGCGATAGATAATGGTATTGCTGTGGTTATGACATCTCAATGCTTATTTGGCAGAGTAAACATGAATGTATATAGCACTGGAAGGATTTTACTCTCCATGGGCGTAATACCTGGGGAAGATATGCTGCCAGAAACAGCATTAGTAAAGTTAATGTGGGTTTTAGCTCAAACTAATGACTTGAATGAAATTAAGAAATTAATGCTTTCAAATATTGCAGGAGAAATCTCAGAAAGGAGCGAGTATGGAGGCAGCATACTATGAGGGTTGGAATAGAAATTCATCAACAGTTGGATACTAAGAATAAGCTATTCTGTAATTGTTCAACTATTTTAAGAGAGGATCCCCCTCATTTTATAGTGATAAGAAAATTAAGACCTGTTACTAGTGAACTAGGAGAAGTCGATCAAGCAGCTCTCTTCGAATCAGAAAAACAGAAGATTTTTCAATATCAAGGTTATGTAGATTCAACTTGTCTTGTGGAGCTTGATGAAGAGCCTCCTCATGAGATTAATAAAGATGCTGTTATGATTTCATTAACTGTTGCTAAAATGTTGAATATGATAATAGTGGATGAAATTCATGTTATGAGAAAAATAGTAATAGATGGATCAAATACAACAGGCTTTCAAAGAACTGCGAAAATAGCACTTGATGGTTGGATAGATGATGAAGAGGGAAGAGTATCAATAAAATCGCTTTGCTTAGAAGAGGATTCTGCTAGAAAAATCTCAGAAGGCCCTGATTATGTAGTATATAGGCTGGATAGATTGGGCATTCCTTTAATAGAAATCTCCACTGGCCCAGATATTCGTAGTGGCGATCAAGCTCGTCGTGTGGCATTAAAATTGGGTAGAATATTAAAGGCTACGGGAATGGTGAAGAGAGGTTTAGGAACAATAAGGCAGGATCTTAACATATCCATTGAAGGAGGTGCTAGAGTTGAAATTAAAGGCGTTCAAGAGCTTGGACTGATATCTACTGTTGTGAATTATGAGGCTTTAAGACAAAAAAATTTAATTGAAATAGCTGAGGAATTGAGGAGAAGAAATGCATATGCTTCTGAGGAGCTTTTCGATGTAACTGAGATTTTTTCATTAACAACAAGCAAAATAATAAAGAAGGAATTAATAGCTGGTGGAAAGGTATTTGCAATAATACTTCATGGTTTTGCAGACATTCTTAGGAAGGATATTCAACCAGGAAGAAGATTTGGAACTGAATTATCCGATTATGCTAAGGTTTATGGTGGAATTGGAGGAATATTTCATACAGATGAACTACCAGCTTATGGGATTTCTGAGGATGAAGTAAGAGCTTTAAGGAATAAGCTCAATGCTAATTCTATGGATTGTATAGTAATTGCAGCTGGAGAGCCACAGTCCTGTAAAAGAGCTCTTCTAGCTGTTGTTAGAAGAGCAAATCAAGCTCTATTGGGAGTGCCTGCTGAAGTTAGAGCAGCAAATCCAGATGGCACAACACATTTCATGAGACCAATGCCTGGAGCTGCTAGAATGTATCCTGAAACTGATATTCCATCAATGGTTATAACCGAGGATATTCTAAATAAAATAAAATTGCCAGAGCTACTTGAATTAAAAATAAAAAGATTTATAGAAGGATATGGTTTAAGTCCTGATTTAGCCTCTTTAATTATAGAATCTCCATATTCTTCAACATTTGAAGAACTTGTAAATAATTATAAAATAGATCCATCCTTTGTAGCCTCCACATTTGAATATACCTTTAGAATGCTCAGAAGGGAAGGAGTGGATGTGGATTCCTTCGATAAGAATCAAATTCTTGAATTATTCTTGAGAATAAACAAGGGTGATTTTGCTAAGGAAGCTTTACCTAATATACTTAGATGGCTCTCAAATAATAAGGGCAAAAGTATAGAGGATGCTATAAATGCTCTCTCTTTAACTCGTGTGGATATTAGTATCATAAGAGACTCCGCTAGAAAAATAGTGGAAGAAAACATGGAATTAATAAAAAGAGAGGGAGAACATTCATTGAAGAAACTAATGGGAGATCTTATGAAGCTATATAGAGGAAAAATTGATGGAAAGATTATTTATGAAATTCTAAGGGAAGAAATATTAAAGAAATTAGCATAGATTACATAATATTGGTGCTTTTCCATTGTGCGGAATATTTGGATGCATTTGCGAGAATGCAGTTGAAGTGCTATTAGATGGTTTGAGAAGACTTGAGTATAGAGGTTATGATTCTGTTGGAATAGCATTATTAAATAATAATAATATATTGATAAGAAAAGATAAAGGAAAGCTTGAGGATTTTCTGAAGAATCTTGATTTTGAATCCCTAAGCGGATCAATTGGAATAGGTCATACTAGATGGGCGACTCATGGTGCTCCATCAAGGGAAAATGCTCATCCTCACTTGGATTGCTTTGGAAGAATAGCTGTTGTTCATAATGGAGTTTTAGAGAACTTTTTAAGCCTAAGAGAGGAGCTTATTGAAAGAGGTCATAAATTTAGCTCCAATACTGATAGTGAAATAATTGCCCATCTTATTGAAGAATTTGTTAAAATGGGCCTTTCATTAAAGGATGCATTGAGGGAGACTATTAATATTGTTAAGGGATCAATAGCATGTGCTATTATAACCACATTAGAGCCTGGAAAAATTTTCTGCTATCGAAGGGAGAGTCCATTAATTGTTGGAATTAGTAGGAATGGCACATTTTGTTCATCAGATATGCCAGCTATAATTCCATATACGAAAAATATAGCCATAGTTCCCGAAGATACCATAGTGGTAATTGAGAGGAATGGAGTTTATTCAGAATCCTCAAGCGGCATTGAGAGAAAATTGGAATTCTTTGAAACTAATCTTGATTTAAAATCAGCTGAAAGAGGAGGATATCCTCATTTCATGATTAAAGAAATATTTGAACAACCAAGAGCAATCTCAGATACTATAAAAATACCTGAAGTTTACTTAGATAGAGCCTCAAAATTATTGAGAGATCGCATATACTTGACTGGATCAGGGACTTCTTATCATGCTTGTCTTTCCACTTCTTATATGATTTCCAAAATACTTTCCATAGAGGCTTTTCCAATAATATCTTCAGAGCTTCAAGAGATGATTCCAAATTTTGATGAATCTACTTTAATTGCAGTTTCACAATCTGGAGAGACGGCTGATACATTGAATGCTATTAGATATGCTAAAAAGAAGAATGCAAAAATTGTTGGAATTACTAACACCTTGGGATCATCAATTACAATGCTTTCAGATGCTTATATTTGCACTCAGAGTGGACCAGAGATAGGCGTAGCAGCAACTAAGACATTTGTTACACAATTAATTGCATTAGATCTTCTATTTTTGCGCTTTGGGCTTATTAGTAGAAGGCTAAATCAATCAGATTACAATAAAATTTTAGATGAAATGAAAAAACTTCCAAAAATTGTGGAAAAAATATTGAATCAACATCAAAAAATAAAGGAGATTTCCTTGAAATATTCCTCAAAACAAAATGCATTCTTTCTTGCAAGAGGTTCGAATGTAGCTATTGCTTTAGAAGGAGCTCTTAAGCTTAAGGAAATAAGCTATATCCATGCTGAGGGATATCCTGCTGGAGAATCTAAGCATGGTCCAATAGCACTTGTGGAACCAGGTTTTCTTTGTATATTTATTGCTCCTAAGGATAGAACAAGGGAAAAAATTATTGGAAATATTATGGAGATGAAGGCAAGAGGAGCAGAGATATTCTCAATAATAACTGAAGGCGATGAAGAGCTAAAGGAGATTTCAGATAGCTATTTTGAGGTTCCACAATGTTATGAATTATTTTATCCCATTCTATGCACCATACCTCTTCAATTATTTGCCTATTATGCTGCCACCTTTAGAGGGTTCGATCCTGATAAGCCAAGGAATCTTGCTAAATCTGTAACTGTAATCTAAGCCCTTCTATCAATTACTTCCAATGTAGATGGACCAGTTCCAATTATTGTTACTGGAATTTTCAATTTATTTTCAATTTCTTCAATGAAGTTTTTGGCCTCCCTAGGGAGCTTATCATATTCCTTTAATCCTCTACACTCTGGAAATAATGCATCAAGCTTTGTTAATGCTATTTGAGTTGCGCTATTTATTTTAATAGCTCTCTCAGCCAATTTGAAATTGAATGGCGCAGCTCTTCTTTTTCTTCTAGTGACTGAAGCTATTTCCATCCATCCTCTTCTAAGGGCCTCCTCCTCTGAGATTTCTCCTTCTAAAGGCCCTCCTCCAACCCTTGTCACATAAGATTTGAACACCACTATAACCTCATCCACATCCTTAGGCCCAATGCCAACTTCACTACAGACTCCAGATGCTGATACATCCCTACTAGTTACATAAGGATAGGTACCATGATATAGAGATAGAAAAAGGCCTTGAGTTCCTTCAATAAGCACATTTCCATCTCTATCTATGCATTCATGAACCTCTGAAGCAACATCAGTTATGAAAGGCGTAAGTTCTTCATAATCCCTTGCGAGCTTCATTATTCTTAATATTCTATCAACTGTAGCAATTCCAACGCCTGATCCTGTGGATCCTACAACTTTCATGAGAAATTCATCCCTTCTTTCTCTCTCTATATGCTCATTTGTTATTATTCCACTATTGGAATCTATGCCTACTCTTTCTTTAGAATTTGTAATTTCTATTTCACTGAAAAAAGTGTTAATATTGAATAATGCTCCAGCGCTTATCAATAACCTAGTTTTTGGATTAACAAAGGCACATGGAATAATTCTTAGCTTCAACTCCCTTCCTTCATGAAGAACAGTATGACCTGCATTTATGGATCCAGTTCTCACTGCAATTTCATAATTATCTGCAATTCCTAAATATGCGGCTATTTTTCCTCTAGGGGGCGATTTACTCGCCTTTCCCCTCATCTCCAAAGAATCCGCCCACTAATACTGTAACTCCCATTCTATCACCAAAAGTTGGATTTAAATATTGAAATATAAACCTTCTTACTATGCAAATATTTGGAATTAAAACACCATTAATAAAACCTGGTGATGATATTGTTAAAATCACCTTAGAATCCTCAAAGAAATGTGGTATGGAAATATTAAACAATGATATATTGGTATTTTCAGCAAAAGTTATTGGAATAGCCCAAGGCCGTCTTATAGACTTATCAACAATAAACCCCTCTTATAGAGCCAGGGAGCTTGCAGCTCTTTATGATATGGATCCAAGGTTTGTTGAATTAGTTATTAGAGAATCTGATGAAATTCTTGGTGGTGTTAAGCATGCGCTATTGACGATAAAAAAGGGAACTGTTATTGCCAATGGTGGAGTTGATTTATCCAATGCTCCTCCTGGTTTTGCGGCTTTATGGCCAGAAAACCCTCAAAAATCAGCAGAGGAAATAAGAGAAAGGTTCAAGAATATGGGAATTAATATAGCTGTGCTTATAATTGATAGTAGAGTTCTACCAATGCGTATTGGAAATAGCGCTGTTGCACTTGGTATAGCTGGATTTAAGCCGATTGAAGATTTGAGAGGACATAAAGATCTTTACGGTAGATCAATGAGGATTAAGCAATTGGCAATTGCTGATAATATTGCAGCTGCAGCCCTTCTAGTTATGGGTGAAACATCTGAAAGCACTCCAATAGCCTTAGTGAGAGATGCAAAAGTCACTTACGGTGAGGGATTTAGTATTAGTGAGGCTATTCTTCCAAAAGGTGAATGCCTTATTATGCATATTCTTTCAAAAATTAGAAATCTTTAATACATTTAAATATTATTTTTATTTGGGGATAAGTTTTGGAGTTAGATGAATTAGATAGACTCATACTCAATAGACTTCAAGAGAATGCTAGAACATCCTTTTCAAAAATTGCTAAAGAAGCAGGTGTTAGTGAAGCAGCTGTATTTTTAAGGGTGAAGAGGCTTCAGAAGATAGGTGTAATAAAAGCCTTTAGAGCAATCGTATCTCCCTCACAAGTTGGTAAATCTCTATCTGCTTTTATTCTCGTTAAAGCTGATCCGAAAAAATATCAAAATGTATTGGAAGTTATTAAAAAGTTAGATGAAGTAACTGAGGCGTATGATGTTACTGGACCATATTATTTAATATTGAAAGTGGATGTTGCTGATAAAAATGCTTTGGCTAAGGTTATTGATGCTGTAGGTGCGGTTGAAGGAGTAATGAGCACTGAAACAGCAATTATCTTAAGTGAGGTTAAGGAGAATACTGGAATTAAACTTTAAATCATTCGATAAAAATAAAAACCTCATCATTAATATTTTCAATGTGGAGCCTTTAATATTTATATTATTACTTGGTTTACTATTATTCGGTTTATTACTAAGAAAAGCTGAAGGAGGGGCTTTAATTATGATTGGCCCCTTCCCAATAATAATAGGAAACAATAAAAAAATAATAAAATTTTTACTAATAATTACAGCACTTATAATCATTTGGTGGTGGTTATGAGAATTTTAATTTTCACAATCATTTTTTTAATCATTGTAATATTGATATTGGGTCTAAGTTCTCTTCAAAATATAACTGGAGGAGCTATAATATTCATAGGCCCAATACCAATCATTATTGGATTTGGCCTCTCATTAGAGCTAATGACCATTTTATTGATTATTACATTAATTGTATTGATTTTACTATTAAAGGGTTTAACTCAATAGAATTATATTTTGAATTCTTTTTTACAACTTGGACATCTTGCATATCCACATTCGCCAAAAGTGGCTTGTCTACAGCCAGTACATTCAAATGCTCTTGAATATGTTAAACTGAATCGTTTTCCACAATATGGACAAATCAATATTCTGCTCATAATTCAAATTGAAAAACTCAATATGAAAATTTAAGCTTTTCTTCGTAAGATTTATCATATAAATTAGAGATTATAGTTTATGGGATTCAACATGGTAAAGCCAGTTATTATAAAGGTAGATGAGGGTTTAGATATAGAACTTGAAGAGGACTTTATAAAAGCAAATGAAAGGATTGCTCTATTGAATAGGAAAATATTCGATAAATATAATTTAAAGGTTTTTGACTTCATGGGCTCAATTGGCTCAGGAAAAACATCAATTATAGAAAGGCTTGTAGAAGCTCTAAAGGGAAAATATAAAATTGGTGTTATAGCTGGAGATACCTCTACATCCATTGATGCTGAGAGAATTTCAAAATATGGTGTTCCCTCCATTCAAATAAATACTGGAAGAGAATGTCATTTGGATGCTCTTATGGTTAGAAGAGCTACTAAGAAGCTCTTGAAGAAGGGTGTTAATATAATATTTATTGAAAACGTAGGGAATTTAATTTGTCCTGCAGATTTTCCACTTGGGGCTCATAAAAGAGTTGTTGTAGTAAGTGTAACTGAAGGAGAATATATGATAAGAAAGAAACAAGATATATTTAGAGCAGCTGATTTAGCCATAATAAATAAGAAGGATATGGCACCATATATGGGTGTAAATATTGAGAACTTGGTAAAAGATGCTATAGAGGCTAATTCAAAGATAAAAGTTATTGTTACTAGCGCTAAGACTGGTGAGGGAATCAATGAATTAATTTCAGCCCTTGAGCTATAAGAATTTAAGCAAGTTCTTTCTATTAATCTATTGCGGATGAAGTGACGGCGGTCTCTTGAGCTAATGCTATGAGAGTTATGATGGGCGGACTGACGCAGCCTTTGATAGTATAAGCATATATATTTGCTAGTTATTTATCAACCTTTGAAGGTGATAGCATGCTTAAGAAGGTATTAGTTGCAAATAGAGGAGAAATTGCGCTGAGAGTAATCAGAGCTTGTAAAGAGCTGGGAATTAAAACTGTGGCAGTATATTCAGAGGCTGATGCAAATGCGAAATATGTATACTATGCAGATGAAGCATATCCAATCGGTCCTGGTCCTGCTGCGCAGAGCTATTTGAAAATGGAGAAGATCATTGAAGTTGCAAAGATGACAGGAGCAGAGGGAATACATCCAGGCTATGGATTTCTTGCACAAAATGCTAAATTTGTCAAAATGTGTGAAGAGGCTGGAATTGAATTTATAGGTCCAAAGACTAAGGCTCAAGAGTTGTTGGGAGATAAACTTGGTGCAAGGAGAACTATGAAAAAAGCTGGCATACCAATAGTGCCGGGCGGTCTTGATCCTGTACAGGATGAGAAAGATGCCCTAGAGATATCTGAGGAAACTGGATTTCCAGTGATGGTAAAGCCAGCGGGTGGAGGTGGTGGAATTGGCATGCAAGTATGTAGAAGTAAGGAAGAACTCTTTGAAGCCATAAAAAAGGCTCAGCGTCTTGCAGCCTCAGCATTCTCAAGAGCTGAGGTTTATATTGAAAAGTATATTGAAAAGCCAAGGCATATTGAGATTCAAATACTTGCTGATAAAAAGGGCAACGCAATATACCTAGGAGAGAGGGAATGCTCCATTCAAAGACGACATCAGAAGCTTATAGAAGAGGCACCATCACCTGTAATGTATGAAGATCCTGATTTAAGAAGGAGAATGGGAGAAACTGCTGTAAAGGTTGCACAAATTGCTGGCTATGAAAATGCTGGCACTGTAGAGTTTCTCTACTCTGAAAAAGATAGAGCCTTTTATTTCCTAGAGGTTAATAGTAGATTGCAAGTTGAACATCCAGTAACTGAGCTTATAACTGGAATAGATATTGTAAAGGAGCAGTTGAAGATAGCCTCTGGTGAACCTCTATCCTATAGACAAGATGAAATAAAGATAATTGGTCATGCTATTGAATGTAGAATAAATGCAGAAGATCCATTAAATAATTTCGTGCCATCTGTTGGACTTATTACAAACTATATAGAGCCTGGAGGTCCTGGTGTTAGAGTGGATAGTGGTGTTTATGCTGGCTATACTATACCGCCATTCTACGACTCTCTAATAGTTAAATTGCTTACATGGGGAAGAGATCGCAATGAAGCAATAGCTAGAATGCGCCGTGCATTAGATGAATTCATCATTGAAGGCATTCAAACAATCATACCACTCCATAAGGTTGTAATGGATGATGAAGAATTCAAAAAGGGAAGAATTCATACAGAGTTCATTCAAGAGAGGGGTATATTGGAAAAAGTGAAGCTTCAATATGAGCAAGATATGGCTTGGAAGAAGAGCAGAGAAAATGTGCTTGCTAAAATTCAACCTAAGCCATCACCTGAAATAAAGCCCGAATCTCCAGCTTTAGATAAGAAGCTAGTAGCTTTAACTGCTGCAATAGCCTCATATGTTCAAAGCAAGCCTTCTACTTCATCCTCTATAAATCCATGGGTATTATCTGGAAGAATGGGAAATGCAAGGTGAAAGAAAACGTCCAGGATAAATAAATTTCAAATAACTATTGGAAGCTCCAAATATGATATCAATATTAATGAGAAGGCATATGGTATATATGAAGTTAAAGTAAATGATGAAACATTCAATATAAACATAGTTGATGTATTATCAGGGCAAACTTCAGCCACCACCTTTACTCCTGTAACAGCCTCCACTTCAACAGTTTCAGGAATTCCTAGTGCAACATCTGAAGTAGGTGGAATTATCAAAGCTGCAATGCCAGGAACAGTTATGACCATAAAAGTTAAAGTGGGCGATGAGGTAAAGGAAGGCGATGTTGTACTTACATTGGAAACTATGAAGATGGAAAATCCAATAAAGGCCTCGAGAAGTGGCAAGGTAAGAGAAATCAAAGTTCAACCAGGAAGATTTGTAAACGTAGGAGATCCTCTAATTGTGATAGAGTAGGTGATGATGAATGTCTCTAGTTGATAAATTTAAGGAATTGGAGGAATTTAGAGAGAAATCAAAGCTTGGAGGTGGACAAGAGGCAATAGAGAAACAGCATAGAGCAGGAAAGCTAACTGCTAGAGAGAGAATAGAGAAGCTGCTTGATCCAGGAAGCTTCGTTGAAATAGATTCCTTTGTAGTACATAGATGCTATGATTTTGGAATGGAAAAGAGGAGAGTGCTTGGTGATGCTGTAGTAACTGGTTATGGAACAATAAATGGAAGAAAAGTATTCGTTTATGCACAGGATTTTACATATATTGGTGGATCGCTAGGAGAGATGCATGCAAAGAAAATTACAAAAGTTCAAGATATGGCGCTAAAGGCTGGTGTGCCTATTATAGGATTAAATGATTCCGGTGGTGCGAGAATTCAAGAAGGTATAAATTCTCTAGCAGGTTATGGAGAGATCTTCTATAGAAATGTTATGGCATCTGGCGTAATACCGCAAATAATTGCAATTATGGGTCCATGTGCTGGTGGTGCAGTATACTCTCCAGCTCTTGCAGACTTCATTATAATGGTGAGAAAGACAAGCTATATGTTCATAACAGGTCCAAAAGTTGTTAAAGCTGCCATAGGTGAGGATGTAACTTTTGAATCCCTTGGTGGAGCAGATGCTCATGCTAAATTGAGTGGAGTAGCTCATTTTGCTGTAGATAATGATGAGGAGTGTATCAATTTAATAAAGAAGCTTCTAAGCTATTTACCATCCAATAATATGGATGATCCTCCTATTGTTGAAACTGGAGATCCACCAGATAGAATGGATGAGGAGCTAAATGAAATGGTTCCAGCAGATCCGAAAAAACCATATGATGTTAGAGATATTATAAATAGAGTATTCGATAGAGGAACCTTCTTTGAAGTTCATGCTCAATTTGCACCAAATGCTGTTGTAGGATTTGCAAGGCTTAATGGAAGATCAGTTGGAGTTATAGCAAATCAGCCCATGGTTTATGCTGGTTGTTTAGATATCGACTCATCAGATAAAATTGCTAGATTCGTAAGAACTTGTGATGCATTCAATATACCACTAGTTACTTTTGTAGATGTTCCGGGCTATCTCCCTGGTACAAAACAAGAACATGGTGGTGTAATAAGACATGGTGCTAAAGTGATATTTGCATATTCAGAAGCCACAGTTCCAAAGCTAACTGTTATATTAAGGAAGGCTTATGGTGGAGGATATATAGCCATGTGTAGTAAGCACTTAGGGGCTGATTTCGTATTTGCATGGCCTACTGCAGAAATAGCAGTCATGGGACCAGAGGGAGCTATAGAAATTATACATAAGAATGAATTGATGAAAGCAAAAACACCAGAAGAACTTAAGGAAATTACTGATAGACTTGTGGCTGAATATAGAAGCAAATTTGCTAATCCTTATGTTGCTGCCAATATGGGATATGTGGATGCTGTAATAATGCCAAAGGAAACTCGTCCAATGCTAATTAAGACTTTAGAAGCAATGAGCACAAAGCGTGAAATTCAACCAAGACCCCCAAAGCGCCATGCAAATATTCCAGTATAATAATATTATTTTTCTGTGAGAACTCTTGCGTGCTAAAGCTAGAATAATTGTTAAAGGAAAAGTTCAACGCGTAGGATTTCGCTACTTCACCTATAAATTAGCAAAGAGGATTGGATTGGTGGGATATGTTAAGAATTTAGACGATGGAAGTGTTGAAATTGTTGTAGAAGGGGAGAAAGAGGATATAATTAAACTAATTAGCGATGTAAGAATAGGACCTCCTGGTGCTCTTGTAAAGGATTTAGAAATATATTGGTACGAATCAAAGAATGATTTTAACGATTTTGTTATAATTAGGTGAGATATCCTATAGACTTTATAATACTTTTTTCATAAAATAGAATTATAAATAATGACTAATTAACCAAAAATTATTTTAAATTTTATTAGAACTTCGCCTATTATGGGGGATATTTATATGAGTGTAAAATACTATGTTATTCCTTTTGAAAAACTTAGAAAATCTGATGCCATAATTGTTGGAGGTAAGAATGCAAACTTAGGTGAATTAATTTCCATGGGGATTCCTGTTCCACCTGGATTTGCTATAACTGCTGAAGCCTATAAAGCACATATAGAGTATAATAATTTATCCTCTAAAATATTTGAACTTCTCTCTAAAGTAGATGTAATGAATAGTGTATCCCTTGAGGAAACCTCCTCTCAAGTCAGAAGGCTTATAGAATCTGGAGAAATTCCAGAGGATGTTAAGAGGGATATCATTGAAGCATATAGAGAGTTAGGAAGAAAAATAGGAAAAAATAATCCAAGCGTAGCTGTAAGAAGTAGTGCAACAGCTGAGGATTTGCCTAATGCTAGCTTTGCTGGTCAGCAGGAGACCTATCTATTCGTGGAAGGTGAGGAGAATTTACTTAAATATGTTAAGAAATGCTTCTCTTCACTATATACTCCTAGAGCAATTACCTATAGAAGGACAAAGGGATTTGATGATAGAAGGGTTTACTTAAGCGTTGGAGTACAGAAAATGGTAAATAGTAAGGCCTCTGGTGTAATGTTTACTTTGGATCCAGTAACTGGCGATAGAGAAGTCATAGTTATAGAGGGTACTTTTGGAGTTGGTGAAACTATTGTTCAAGGGAGGGTTAGACCAGATCAATTTGTAATAGATAAAAAATCTCTAACAATATTGAAGGAGAGAGTTTCACAAAAATCTAGAATGGCCATTAGAGCATCATCTAATACAAGTGAAGGACTTATAAAGGAAATTCCAATCCCAGAGGAAATGCGTGAAAAACCGTGCATCACTAGAGATCAAGCTGTAATGCTTGCTAGATATGCAATTGAAATCGAAAAACACTACGGCATTCCCATGGATATAGAGTGGGCGCTTGATTCTGAGGATAATAGGCTCTATATATTACAAGCTAGACCAGAGACAGTTTGGTCTCAAAGAGTTAAAATCGAAAAACCAGCTAAAATAAAAGCTGCCACTCCAATATTGAAAGGCTTGCCCGCCTCACCCGGTGTAACTTCAGGTGTAGCTAGAGTAATACTTGATGTGAAGGATGCCCATCAATTACAAACTGGAGAGATTTTAGTAACTCATATGACATCTCCAGATTGGGGTCCAACCCTAAAGAAGGCAAAGGCCATTATAACTAATAGTGGGGGAATTACATGCCATGCTGCCATAGTAAGTCGAGAGCTTGGAATACCTTGTATTGTAGGAACGGTAAATGCCACCTCAGTAATAAAGACTGGACAAATAATAACTGTGGATGCTACCCATGGCGTAGTATATGATGGAGAAGTACTTCTTGAGGAAAAGGAGGAAGTTCAAAAGGTTTCAGTTCCAGAGGTATACTTGCCTACTGCTACAAAAATACTTATGAATTTAGGAGAGCCTACTGTAATAGAAAAATATAAGGATTTGCCATTTGATGGCATAGGTTTAATGCGCATTGAATTCATAATTGCTGATATAATAGGAGAACATCCATTAAAGCTAATAGAGGATAAAAAGGAAGAAATTTTCGTGGAGAAATTAGCTGAAGGTATAGCGCAAGTAGCTAGAGCAATACATCCTAGACCTGTTATAGTTCGATTTAGCGACTTCAAAACAAATGAATATAGACAATTAAAGAATGGAGAAAAATATGAACCAATTGAAAATAATCCAATGCTTGGATGGAGATGGGTAAGTAGATATATATCTGAAATTTATGAACCTGCATTCAGATTAGAATGTAGAGCAATAAAGAGGGTTAGAGAAGCTCTAGGTCTAAAAAATGTTCATGTTATGCTTCCCTTTGTTAGAACCACATGGGAAGTTGAAAAATGTCTAGAGATTATGAAGAGTGAGGGCTTGGAGAGAAATAGGGATTTCAAAGTATGGCTCATGGCAGAAGTTCCATCAATAATAATTATGGCTGATGAATTTTCGAAATTATGCGATGGATTTAGCGTGGGAAGCAATGATTTAACTCAATTAATATTAGGTGTTGATAGAGACTCTCCCATTCTACCAAAACAAGATCCAAGATATTTTGATGAAAGGGATCCTGCAGTTTTAAGAGCCATTTCCCATTTAATAAAAATAGCTCATAAACATGGAAAGACTGTAAGCATATGTGGCCAAGGACCAAGCGTCTATCCGGAGCTTACGGAGTCTCTAGTGAGATTTGGTATTGATAGTATAAGTGTAAATCCTGATGCAGTGATATGGACGAGAAAACTTGTGGCTGGAATCGAAAGAAGAATAATGTTAGAAAAGGCCATTAAGAATGAGAGAGATAACGAATTATAGTTTTTAGCCTTTCTCTCACTTTCTTATTTAGTCCTAATGCTAATATTAAGACTAATGGTATTACTATCCATAAATATGCAAGCTTATTTCCCTCGCTTATTAGAATGCTTGTTGTAAAAGTTTTTGTTAAACTTCTTCCCTCTTGACTCCAGCTTATTTCTACATCTAAATCTAAAGATCCAGTGCTTGCTCTTTCACTAATATCCACCTCCATCATTACTACTCTCTTCCCTCCTCCAGGGAGACTGCCTAGAACTGTTGTTGTAGATCCTGTAATATAACCAGATATTATGGAAATTCTAACATTTTCCGCAGATGTTTCTGCAAGGTTTACAACATCTAAGAATAATTTAACGCTCCTACTTCCTGGTACAACATCTCTATCAAAATAAATTCTTTCAATTGTTAAATTTGCTCTTTCATAAATAGTAAGTGGTAGTGATGTTGTATAGTTTTCAGTCCTTGTCTTAATATTAATTGGCACTTCATAATATCCAGCTTTAATTTCATTAGATATGCTTATTATGAATTCTATGTTTAAGGTTCCTCCTACCATCAAAAATGGAATTTTTACACGATCTGAACCAGCATAGGAGGGATAAATCATACCATCTATTCTTCCAATTTTTATTTCCACATCTTGCGCTGTATAGTTTCCATTATTTACAACTACACATATTACTTTCACTATTCTATCCCCTGGAAATACTGGCGATGGTAAATAATAGGCTGAAGATATTGCAATAGAGGGTGTACCTTTGACTTCAAATCCTATTGTGGTGGTATAACTGAATTTATTTCTGAGGTTATCTTCATAGCTTACTTGAGCATATAGAGGAATGGCGCCATATACATTCGGTTGTATGAATATTTGTTTTTCTATTTCATAAGTTTCATTTGGTTCAAGAGCTTCTATATATGCTAATCCACTTCCTATGATTATTGCAATTTGTGGAGATTGAGAAGCTAAATTAATAGTAATATCCTTTGCTATATTCTTTCCAATATTTTTTATTAATATAGTTACATTATTAATAGCATTAGGATTCAATTCATTTAACTTTGTATTAATTTCTAGCATGGGCTCAGGCTCATCCTTACTTAGTAATCCTATAGTAATTGAATCTTGATAGTTGGCATCTCTTATGTCCTTATAATTTAGCGTAATATATAAGGGAAGACTTCCATAAGTTCTAGGCTCTAAATATAATTGAAGTGGAATTTCCATACTCTCCCCTGAGTCAAGGCTTGATCTTAAGAATGTATTATTACCTATGAGAATGAGTTGATTTGTAGCTGGAGTTATCTTAATTATTATATCCTTTATGACATCACTTCCATTATTTTTAATTATTAAGCAAACATAATTTATTTTGCCTGGAGAAATTTCAGTATTATTTACTTCTACATGGAATTTGGGCCCCTCATAATTCTTTACTTTAAATCCGAAGATTAAATTTCTTGTATATATGCTTGCGCTTTGATCTTCATATCTTAGATTAATTATAATATTCGTTCCATCTCTTATGTTCAATTGAGCTAGCATTTCAATTTCTATGCTCCAACTCTCCCCTGGAGCTAGCATGTCCTTTCTAAACTCGCTCTCATTAACTATTGTTAAATAAACATCCTGACTTTGTATAGTTACTATTAAATTTCTAGCAAGTCCATCACCAATGTTAACAATATTTACTTTTAACTCATTTAAAAATCCTCTTGCTATCTCCTCTTTATCTAACGAAACCTTAAGATTGGGATTACCATTTATTGTTAAGATTATATTGAAATATTCCCAAAAGACTTGCCCACTCTTAATGTAGTGTAACTTTAATGGAACTTCATACCAGCCCAGTTTACATGATGAGGATACATCAAAGGTGAATTTGAAATATATTACCTCATTCCTATTTACAAGTCCATCATAGCTATCAGAAATAGTTGTATAATTTTCGCTAATATTAGAAACATCCAATTCTGCTATGAGATTGCTGCATGGGCTATCTCCATTATATTTTAGAACTATTGTACATGTGCTATTTCCCATACCTATGCTTAATGTATCCCAATTAACATCTTTTAACTGAAAATTCTTCTCTTCACCTTCTATAAATTGAAGGCCAAATATTAATAATGCAATTATAATCGAATACATAATCAAATGCCCTACTTTCATATCAATCCACCCTCAATCTTAATACAATAAGCGCAGTTAACATCATTAATGTTGCATATATTGTTAAAGCTGAGAGTTGTTGAGAAAGCTCCCATAAGCTCAATCCCTTGAGCATTATGTTTCTGAATGCAGAAATGAAATAGTACATGGGTGTGAAATCAGCTATAATTCTTGCAGAGGGAGAGAGCATATCTATTGGAACTAGAGCACCACTAAATAGTAATGCAGGTATAAATATGAAAATTGCTGCTTGATTTGCTTGAAGCTGATTCCTAGAGAGCACTGATATCAACATCCCTAGACCAAGAGATCCGAGGAGAAATACTGTAGAAACCATAATAGCATCAAGCATCTGTCCCTTTATATTTACATTGAATAATAATACTGCTATTCCTAAAGTTGCAAACATATCAACTAAGGTGGTTATAAAAAATGCAATAAGCTTTCCAAATATTATATCGAATCTACTCACTGGTGACATTATCAATTGCTCGAAAGTCCCTCTTTCCTTCTCCTTACATATTGCTATGGATATTAAGGTTGTTGGCACAAGCTGAAGTACTATTCCAATAACTAATGGTGTGAAGGACTCCAAATTTGTAACCTTTGGTCCATATACTGAGTTATATATAAGCTCTATAAATTCGCTCTTATTGTTTCTAGCTATCTCCTCTTGAAATTTATATGTAACTGCAAACATCGCACTTCTAATAACACTTGAAATTGTTGTAATACTTTCATCCACTATAACAAGCACTTGCACTGAAGATCCTTTTAATAAACCCTCAGTAAATCCTGAAGGTACTATTATAACGGCATATACATTTCCCTCTTCCACCATTCTTCTTCCTTCTTCTATACTCTTTCCATAAGCTTTAATCTCAAGAGTTTGCACTTTCTTTATAGAATCTATAAATATCCAGCTAATTGGCTTATCATCCAAATTTACAATACCAATTCCAACTCTTCCACTCTCTCTACTATAACCTATTCCAAATAATAACATAACTATCAATGGAATCATTGCTATCATAACAAGCGATCTAGTATCCCTTCTCAATTGCCTCAATTCCTTCAAAACTATAGCTAATAGCTTCAACTCTCCATCACCATCCTTATGAAGACCTCTTCAAGCGTTACATTTATTGTCTCCGCACATAATATTTTCAAACCAGCGCCATCCATATATTTCAATAATTTTGGCAATTCCAAGGAGGCATCACTTAGTAAAATTTTAAGTGAGCAATTTTCTCCATCCACTTTTTTCTCTAAAATCCTAAAATCCTTTAATTCATCTATTCTTCCTTGAACTTTAATTTCAACCAAATCTCCACCAAAGGCCATTCTTTTCAATTCCCTTGGGCTTCCAATAGCTATCAGTCTTCCTCTATTCATTAGTCCTATTCTATCACAATTCTCAGCCTCATCCATATAATGTGTAGTTATTAATATTGTTACATCCTCTTTATTCAATCCTCTTAAATATCCCCAAAAGGCTCTTCTTATGGGAGGATCTACTCCAGCTGTAGGCTCATCTAAAATTAAGAGCTTTGGTTTATGAAGTAAAGCTACACCTAAAGCTAATCGTTGTCTCATTCCACCACTAAGCTTTCCTGCTAATCTATCTTTGAATTCATTTAGCTCAAGAAAATTCAAAAGCTCAATAATTCTCTCCCTCAAGTTAATTCCATTAATCCCATAGAGCCTACCAAAGAACTCCATATTTTCATAAACTGTTAAATCTTCATAAAGGCTAAACCTTTGTGCCATATAGCCTATTATCTTTATTGCCTCTTTTCTCTCCTCTGGAATTTTATATCCATAAACTTTAATAGATCCTTCTGTTTGATTCATTAAACCACAAATCATCCTTATTGTGGTGGTCTTTCCTGCACCATTTGGGCCTAGAAGTCCAAAGATTTCTCCTCTCTTTACTTTAAGATTTAAATTATCCACTGCTTTGAAGTTTCCAAATTTTTTTGTTAAACCATGAACTTCAATAGCATATTCCATTAATAATTTTCAACATTAGATAGAAATATTAATTTTATTCACTAAAAGTAGTTAATTGTGAGAGATTTGAAATCAATGAAAGCTTATGAAAGATTGAAAGCAATAGGCCTCAGTGAATATGAATCGCTTATTTACTTGAAGCTAATAATGGATGGTCCTTCTACTGCTAGAGAAATAAGTGAAAGCACAAGCATACCATATACAAAGGTATATGAAGTTTTA
>JANXER010000025.1 GCA_025057955.1 Candidatus Methanomethylicaceae archaeon
TAACCCTTAAAGAATAATCCACAAAAAAGAGCTTGAGAAATATTTGGCGGAAGAATGGCAATTTGTAAGCGTAGTGCCATCGCAGAAAATTCTAATCAAAGACAACACTTACATCGCTTGGCATCCTATTATCTGACAGAAAATCGTATTATGTTCTAATGTTTGGTAATGAGTCTTTTGATTTTGGTTTTATTGATAAATCCTTTTTCTGAGTCTATTTTGGCTATGAGAATTATTTTTTCTTGTTTGTAGAATTTGAAGTGCCCGGTTATATTCCTATTAGTGTCTTGAGTTCAGGTTTTTACTAGTTTTTCACCAAACTCCTATACCACCTTTATCTGCCCTCAACCCATTGCAATTCTAATAGTTTTTTCAGCTTTATTATGCCCAAGATACCCATGGATTGTTACACTTCGAATGATATACCATTCAACACTCGCTTTGTATCATAACTTTTTCAACTCTTCCACATCTATAATACATGAGGAAATTTCACTCCTAGCATGCTGGCTTTAAGGGGGACATCATCCAATTTCTTCCTCGGTTTCCTTCATAAAAACCGTACATAAAATACATCCCCCTAAGTACGCATTTGTAGCATGTTTAATTTATTTCTTATATCCAGTTTTTGTATACTTTCTTTAGAAAACTTTTATTTATCTTTGATTCTTCATTCTTCAATCAGTATCCTTTGTAGTTGCTTATATTGCCCTCTGCATCCATTAGAATGTTTCAATATAAACATTGCCTGAAGTTATCATGTACAAACATAGTAAATTCATACACATCTGGTGGCTTAAAATAGTCTTTGAACACATACTTGCTTAAGTATTTCTTTGGTTTAGATGTCTTAACATAAAGGGCTAGGAGAACACCAAATGCTTTTATTTGGTGATATTTGTAAAGATTTTACTTCAATATATTTAGTAGGATTCTATTTAGTAAGATCAAATATTATTATGAAAGCTGAAGATAGGCTCTCCTCTTGGAATCTGCGAAGATAGAATCAAAAAAAGAGCCATCTTCGTAAAAAAGACTAACGTTTATTCGGACTTAAGAGGCGACGAGCATTATCTGAGAGCATACATCTTAAATAAGTTTGAATGGGGTTTTTCCTATTCATGTTAGATGATGGACTGCATAAACTTAATTTTCAGGTATAAATATAATATGCCTGGGAAAATTATGAGTAAATTGATTAAAAATTATAACGCTTTTGGGTTTGACATTAAATTATTATCAAGGCTTAGTAATTCAGAACAAAAAAGCCGATTAATTAAAATTGAGAAACTGGTTGATCTAGATGGCAATAACCTTGGATAAATTCATAATTAAGGAGGATAAAAGAGAGGAGAAGAAGGATAAAGAAGAGTTAAAGGAATATTTGGAGGAAGGGATAGAGGAATCCATTTACGAAGAGGAGGAAGAACCTGAAGAAGTAATAGAAAGAACATCCTTTGAAGCTGAAACTCCAAAAAATACAGGAATTTTATATTTGCTATCTGTCTCTTATAGTGCTATTAGGAATAAGGCCTTTTTAAAACTCTATGATCCTGAAAAAGGGAAAATAGTATTTTGGTATGATGATACTGGCCATAAACCATACTTATTCACTAATCAGTCTATAGAGCAGCTTTCCTCAAAAGTTATTTCACATCCTGGGTTGGAAAAATTCGAGGAAGTTGAGAAATATGATTTACTTTATGATAGAAAAATTAAAGTTATTAAGGTAATAGCAAAGGATCCGCTTTCAATAGGTGGAAGAAGGGATAGCCTCAGAGAGATGATTGAAAATACTTGGGAGGATAATATAAGATATCATGAGTGTTATACTTATGATATGAACTTAATACCAGGATATACTTATATGATAAAAGATGGAAAACTAATAAGAGTTGATCAACAAATAAATTATGAAAGCTTGAAAAGCTCTTTCAAGGATTTACCTGAGGAAAGATTGAAATATTTATTGGAATGGTTTCCTTTGCTATCTACACCAGTTCCGAATTATAGAAGAATTGCCATAGATATAGAGGTTATATCAGAGTATGTGGATAGAATTCCAGATCCTCATACTGCAAAGAATCCCATAGTTTGTGTATCCTTAGTTTCATCAGATGGCTTAAATAAGGTTTTAATGCTCAAAAGATCTGATGTTCGTGAAGGAATAAGGCCGCCTGAACTCTCCGAGAATGTGGAAATTGAATATTTTGATAGTGAAATAGCTCTAATTAAGGAAGTTTTCAAGTATCTTATTGAGTATCCAATAGTGCTCACCTTTAATGGTGATGGCTTTGATTTACACTATCTTTGGAAGCGAGCTCAATTGCTTGGCATGAGAAAGGAAGATATACCAATAATAATGGGAAGGGATATTGCTTTACTTCCCATTGGAATTCACATAGATCTCTATAAGTTTTTCCATAATCATGCCATTCAGGTTTATGCCTTTGGAAATGCCTATAGAGAAGTAACCCTTGATGCCATAGCAAGCTCTTTATTAAACATGAAGAAAATTCAAATAGAGAGGAGCATAGCTGAATTGGATTACTTACAACTTGCATCCTACTGCTATAGAGATGCCTTAATAGCGCTTAAACTAACAAGTGAAAACTCAAATTTAATTATGAATTTAATCACCATGATTATGAGAATATCTAGAATGTCCATGGAGGATGTTGTTCGCCAAGGAATATCTAAATGGATAAAGAGCATGCTTTATCATGAGCATAGAGTAAGAGGATATTTAATACCTCGTCAAAGCGATATAGAAGCTTTAAAGGGTATTGCTTCTACAACTGCTATAATAAAAGGTAAGAAGTACATGGGAGCAATTGTAATAAGGCCTGAATCTGATGTTTACTTCAATGTTGTAGTTTTAGATTTTGCAAGTCTATATCCTAGCATAATATCAAGATGGAATTTAAGCTATGAAACAGTAAGATGCATTCATGAGGAATGTAAATCCAATGTTGTTCCTGATACAAAGCATTGGATATGTAAAAAGAGAATTGGATTAATGTCCTTAATAATTGGAATGTTGAGAGATGTAAGGGTTAAATGGTTTAAGCATAAATCCAAAGATCCATCAATATCTGAAGAGGAGAGGAATTGGTATAAAGTGGTTCAACAAGCTCTAAAAGTATTTCTAAATGCTTCCTATGGAGTATTTGGATCAGAGGTGTTTCCGCTCTATTGTCTTCCTCTTGCAGAAAGTACAACTGCTATAGGTAGATACATCATAAGAGAGACCATAAATAGAGCTAGAGAAATGAGTTTAAGAGTAATTTACGCTGATACTGATAGTTTATTCATATATAAGCCCACTGAGGATCAAATATATCAACTTCAAGAGTGGGCTGAATCAAAATTTGGAATTGATCTTGAAGTAGATAAAAGATATACTTTTGTTACCTTCTCTGGAAGGAAGAAAAACTATCTTGGAGTATTAGATAATGGAATTGTGGATATAAAGGGATTGGTGGGAAAAAAACGAAATACTCCAGTATTTCTTAAACAAGCCTTCTCAGATATGACTCAAATATTGAAAGAAGTTAAAACCCCTGAGGATTTCAAATACGCTAAGGAGAAAATAAAGGAGATAATTCAAAATTGCTATAATAATTTGAAGAATAGAAAATATACTTTAGATGATCTCGCTTTTAAAGTAATGCTCTCTCGCCCTCCAGATAAGTATGTGAAAACTACACCTCAACATGTAAAAGCAGCAAGACAGCTACAAGATAAGGGCAAAGAGGTAAAACCAGGGGATATAATTTCCTTTGTTAAAGTACAAGGCCCCATAGGTGTAAAACCAGTTCAACTAGCTAGACTCGATGAAATAGATATAGAAAAATATATTGGCCATATACAATCCACCTTTGATCAAGTGCTTGATGCTCTTGGTATAGAGTTTGAGGAAATTATTGGAGCTAAAAAATTAGAGTTCTTTACTAACTAGCAATTCCCGATTTATTATATTTCAAAAGGCTAAAGAACTTTATGTAATTTAAAGCTTCTCTATATTCAATTTTGAGCTCATATTTCATTCTAAGCATTTCCAGCCTTGTATTATTGTATTTCTTACAACCCTCCATATGAAATCTCCTAACTATAAATTCTACAACATCCTTATATATTTATTATAAAAATATCATGCTGTTCGGTGGAATAAATGCGAATATTACTAATTCATGCGGACTTCATAGAATATACTGCTTTAGAGCCTGCAATTAAAGAACCAGAGCCTATTGATAATAAATCTGAGAGATTTGAGGAATGTTTAGTGGCTTTTTGTTCTATTGAAAAAATTGATGAAGAAGATCCAAAGGGTGTGGCAGAACTAGCAGCTCAATCAATAATGGAACACGCTAATATGATAGGAGTTAAAACAATAGTTCTCTATCCATATGCCCATTTATCTTCGAATTTAGCCTCTCCTAGAATGGCCATGGATATACTAAAGGAATTGAAGAATTCCTTAAAGCCTTTAGCGAATGTAAAATCAGCTCCATTTGGTTGGTATAAATCCTTCATAATAAAATGTAAGGGTCATCCATTAAGTGAACTCTCTAGAACCATTTTACCTCCAGAGAAAAAAGAAAAGAAGGAGGAGAAAACAACTCCAAGCAAGTTCTTAATTTTAATGCCGGATGGAAAAGAAATACCAATAGATCTTTCTAGACCAGAGAGCTTTCTCAACTTGAATATTGAACCTTCATTGATTCAACTTATAAAAAATGAAGCTGGTTTAAAGGAGGAAAGAGGGCCTCCAATTCATATAAAACTTATGAAGCGTCTTGAACTAGTAGATTATGAACCTGCCTCAGATGTAGGGCACTTCAGGTTCTATCCAAAGGGTTTGATGATTAAAGAAAGTTTGGAAGCATTTGCAACTGAGCTTGCAGTGAAGGAGCTAAAAGCATTGAAAATTGAAACGCCCATGCTCTATAGACTGGATGAGCCAGATATAGCGGAGCAAGCTGCTAAATTTAGAGAGAGGGATTATAGATTGAAAATTGATAATAGAGAATTCACTTTAAGATTTGCTGGAGATTTTGGTCTATTTAGAATGATGAAGGATGCTATAATGAGTTATAAACAACTTCCAATAAGGGTTTATGAATTATCTCATTCTTTTAGATTAGAACAGAGCGGTGAATGTGTTGGTCTTAAGAGATTAAGAGCATTTACAATGCCTGATATTCATTGTTTTTGTGCAAATCTTAATCAAGGTTTATCTGAATATAAACTACTCTTTGAAAAATATACAATGCTTACAAATGCCATGGAAATAGATTATGCAATAGCCTTTAGAGTGGTTGAGGAATTTTATGAAAAAAATAAGGAATGGTTCTTATCTTTGCTTAAAATTGTTAATAAATCAGCTCTAATAGAGCTTCTTCCTGAGATGAAACATTATTGGATTTTAAAGCATGAATATCAAGCAATAGATTCCATAGGAGGAAATCTCCAATTGGTCACAGTTCAATTGGATGTAGAGGATGCTACTAGATATGGAATTATGTATATAGATGAGGATGGACAAAAGAAAGGTTGCATAATTCTACATAGTTCCATGGGTTCTATTGAAAGATGGATGGGAATAGTACTTGAACAAGCAGCAAAGAATCAAATGTCTGGAAGAACTCCGAAACTTCCCCTTTGGTTAAGTCCAATTCAAGTTAGAGTAATACCTGTGAGCTCAAATTATTTAGATAAAGCCATGGAAATTGCCTCAAAAATTTCTCAATCTTTCATAAGAGTTGATGTAGATGATAGAGATGAAAGCGTCCCTAGGAAAATAAGAGATGCAGAGATGGAATGGATTCCCTATATAATAGTTCTTGGAGAGAAGGAAGTTAATTCAGGAGAACTCTCGGTTAGAATTAGAGGAGAGGGAATATTCAAGAGAACATTAGATTCCTTAATATCTGAGATTTCAGAAAAACTCTCTTCTAAGCCAAGAATTCCACTTTGCTTACCCATGTTACTATCCATGAGGCCAAAATTTGCATGAAAAAGCGATATTTAAATATATGAATTTCTTCCTAAGAACCAATGGTGCTTTAAAATGAATGTTGAAAGCATAGTTATAGTTATAGCAGATTGGGAGGAGAGAAGTAAATACATGATGAAAATATGTGAAGAGGTTTCTAAATTGAAAAATATTCCCCTTGAGGTTAGAAGGGAGGATTATGACTTTCTAGTAAACTATGGTGAAAAGGATGAATTTGGAGGTGTGGACATACCTCAATCATTCATAAAGCTTAAGGATGGAACTATAAAACATGTAATGACAAAAATTCCAGATAATGAAAAGGGAATGCCAGATATAGAAGCAGGGATAAAGGAACTCTTGGAAAAAATAGAGAAGGAGGGTTAATCTTGGAAGCGGTTATAATAAGGGCTAGGGAAGGAAATATAATTTCAAAGGTTAGAGAAAAGGGCGATCTCAAGGAGATTGTTAAAAAGAAAGTTATAGAGGCTCTATCTCTTTGGGATGTTGAAAAGGCTGATTTTACTGTTATCAGAGATCCTCAATATCCAATATCAGTTAAGCTTCCAATAACCAAGGAGCAATATGAAATTTACTCCAAATATAATATGTCAAGAACCTCTGAAGGAACTGTATTATTCCATGTTCCAGTCTATATAATATCGTTTGATAATGAATATACTGATGAAAACTATATAGATAAAGAGGTATTTGTAGTAGCTCCTGCATTAGATGAAAAAGCTGAGGAAGCTTTACTTGAGCTAGCACTTCAAACTACAAGCCCAGAGGAGGAAGAAGAATAAAAGCTCACATTTGTAGCGGCTTCTTCATTTATTCAGAGCTTTGTTCCCTCGATCATCGCTAATATGAATAGTTGAGTTTTTTGCTATAAAAAATTTTAGAGAGCTCATTTAGCCCAGTTCTTCATCCTTCCATCCGAACCCGAATTCCATATCATCGCTAAAAATAAAATTTCTTTTCTTAAAAATAAATATTGCGAACACTCATGAAAGGCAGTTATGTGCTAATGCTATCTATTGATAAAAAATATAATATTGAAATTGGAAGAAGGAACTTCTGCTTAATTAAGGGCATATATGCTTATGTGGGCTCAGCGCTTAATGGAATTAATGGGAGAATAAATAGACATCTTAAAACATTTATGGGCTTAACAAATAATATGCATTGGCATATAGATTATCTTTTACCTAAATCAAATCTATTATTTATTATTTATTGCCATTCAGATAGAAGAATTGAATGCTCAATTGTTAAAAAGTTAGAGGAATTGGGTTTTAATTCAATAAAGAACTTTGGAAATAGCGATTGTAAATCCAATTGTCAAGGTCATTTAATATATCTTGGAAATGAAATAGATAAGGCCATGAATTCCATCAAATTGGCATTTTCATTGCTTAACCTTGAATATTATTTACTTTAGGAATTTCTATTATGAACTTAGTTCCCTTTCCTAACTCAGATTTTACTTCTATTTTTCCCTTATGTTCTTCAATCAATCTCTTAACAATACATAGCCCTAAGCCCATTCCTTTTGGCTTTGTTGTATAAAATGGCTTAAATATATTTTTTAGTACTTCTTCGCTCATTCCTATACCAGTATCTTCAACGATTATTTTAATTGAATTTTCTTCAATTTTTGCAGATAGCTTTAGAGTTCCTCCATTCGGCATTGCTTGTATAGCATTTATTATGAGGTTCATTAATGCTCGAGAGATTAATCTTTCATCCATTTCCCCTTCACTCATGGAATCAACATCTAATACAACATTCACATTTTCTGGTATTCTTATTGATGATAGAACATTTTCAAAAATTTTCCTTAAATTAACATTTTTCGAACTCATTTTTATTGGTCTTGCAAAATCTTGTAGATCTGAAACTATCTTATTCATATACTCTAAGGAGCTATAAATTCGATCAATATGCTCTTGAATTGAAAGCTTATTATCAAAATTCCTTCTCATTAAGTATAAGGAATAGACTATGGCTTGTAAGGGATTTCTCAAATCATGTCCTATCATTAGTGCCATCTCTCCAATTGTTGCCAATCTCTCTTTTTCAAGAAGTGCTTTTGACTTCTCTTCTATAATCTTCTCCAAGTTCTTAGAATATTTCTCTAAATCAAGTATCTTATTTTTCAATTCTTCTTCTAGATATTTTCTATCGCTTATATCTATGGCATATTCAAACTTTACAATTCTACCATCAGGCCATCTTATTGGCTTAATAATTACATTATAATATTTCTTCAATTTCTCATTATAATTCTCATATCTATAGATGTTTTGTTTTAGAAGAATTTCATTTGTACAAAATGAGCAAGGCTTATCCAACCCTTTTATTTCTTTATAGCAAATCTTCCCTATGGGATTATCATTTAAAATTTTACATAAATACTTATTTGCATATATTATCTCATGAGTATTCAAATCAATTACATATATTGGATCCTCTATACTATCAAATATTGCCATCATTTCTTCAAATTCTACTCTTATTTTCTCCTCAAGCTTATGTCTCTGTAGAGCTAAAACAAAGTATTTTGAAATATAATTCAGAATTTCAAAATCTCCTTCATTATAATTACACTCTTTATTTGCAACAAGAATTCCTCCTATTGTGTTTTCAAGGCTACATGGAACCGCTAAATATCTATTAATTTTTAAATCCATTCCTGGAAATATTAAATCTGATGAATTAACTATAATTGGACTTTTTAACTTCAAAATTTCATGAACATCCCTTTTTATCATTAATCTTCGTCTTTTACCATTTTCAATTATATTCATCCATCCCTCATTTTCATTAGTCATCCATAGAAATCCACACTTTGAGCCTGTTAATTGTACAGCCTCTTCTATTACAGCATCTAGTATTTCATTCAGGGAAATTCCCATGGATATAAGCTTCTCATAGAATTTATTAGTAATTTTAGCTTTTTTCAACTCCATTTCTTTAATATTTATTTTTTCAGTTATATCCTCTCCAATGGATAAAACTACTATGCCATCCTCTTCTTTCATAATCTTATGAATCCAATGAATCCAAGCTTTTGATCCATCCTTTCTTTCAATCTCATTAATATGAGAATTACAATTCCTTTGAAATAAATCATGGATGGAAATTCTGAAAACTTCCTCCACATCCTTACCTAATAATTCTGATTCTGAAATTTTAAGAAACTCTAATCCATATTTGTTTATTCTTTTAATTTTTCCATTTATATCCCAAATTAAGGCTATGGATTCTGTAATATTAAAAACATCCTCTAACTTTCTATCGAAATCTAATTTGAAGACCTCCATTTTCTTCTCATAAATCTTTCTCTCCTTTTGTAGTAACTTTTCAAGTTCAGATAATAGCATATTAATTGTATTTGCTAAAACTTCAATTTCCCTTCCTCCAGAAATTTTTAGCCTCTTGGATAGCTCTCCTTCTATTATAATTTCAGTTAGAAATTCCTTCATTTTTTCTATTGGTGAAAGCGCTACTCTATTTATGTATAAAGTATATGCAGTGGAGAGGACTATTGCCATTATAGGGATTATAATAAAGTAAATACTTGATTGTGAAATAGTGAAGTTTATAATTATAAATAGAGTTAACATTAAAGTGAAGCTTATGAGAAGCTTCGCCTTTATTGAGGACAACATAATTAAACCAATGTCATTACATCAATTATAAATGTGGGTTTTCCATCCCCCAATATAGAAGCTCCAAGTAGGCCATGGGTTCCTTGAAGTAATTGTGGAAATGGCCTCATGGTTATTTCATCTTCACCAACTATATCAGATACTAGAAATCCAAACTCCTTATCATCTGCTTTTTTTACTATTACCACATAATTCTGCTTTCGATTTTCTTTAATCCCAAGAAGCTCTGATAGTGAAAATAATCTTATAACTTTACCGCGGAGATCCATAAATGGCTGGCCCTTTATATATTTCACTTCCTTTAATTGTACAATCTCAATAACATCAGATAGAGGTATAGAATAGCATTGCTCCCCCACCTTCACTACAAGTATTTTTATCATTGCCATAGAGGCTGGAAGTCTTATTGTAATTTTGGTTCCTAGTCCAACTATAGATTTTATAATGAGCGATCCTCCCATTGCTTCTATTTTACTTTTAACAGCACTCATTCCCACACCTCTACCAGAAATCTTAGAGACTCTTTCCTTAGTGGTAAATCCTGGCATACATATCAAGTATAATGCTTCCTCATCAGACATAGCCTCAGCTCTACTTCTACTTATGAGCCCCATATCCACAGCCCTCTCTTTGACTACTTTAGGATCTATACCCTTTCCATCATCTTCTATATCCAATATGAAATTGGAGGCCTCTCTATAGGCATTTATTTTTATAGTACCAGTGGCATTTTTACCATTTTTTAATCGTTCAGATGGGCTTTCTATTCCATGATCTACAGCATTTCTTATTATGTGAATTACTGGATCGATTAATTCCTCCAATATTTTTCTATCTACTGCCGTCTCCTCCCCCTGAATTATTAAATCAATCTCCTTATTGAATTCCTTGGATAAATCTCGAACCATTCTTCTAAATACTCCAAAAACTTGACCAATTGGTATAAGCCTTATGGACATAATTTCATTTTGTATTTCATTTACCACCCCTTCTAGGAATCTTTGTATTTCCTTCAGTTCATTTGAATCAAGGCTCTTAACAATATTATTTAGCCTAGATTTTGCTAATACTAACTCTCCTACGAGATTGAATAGTTTATCAAGACTTTTCACATTCACCCTTATCTCACTTAGCCTATACTTATCCCTAATTAAGTCTACAATTGCTCCTGTATTCTCCTTTGTACCACTTTCTACTGTAGATATCAATTGCTCTATTTCATTCATTCTATCTGAGGCTGCTATAGCCTCATTACAATTGAAATCTAGTTTTTCCAAAGGATGAATCTCCACTGAAGTAATTCCTTCTATTTTAAGCAAATTTTCTTTTAATTTTTCAGTATCATGAACCGATACTACGGCTGTTATCATTTGAGGAACATTTCCCGAGGAAAGCATATCGTATGGAGGATCAATAGAAATCAAATTTCCAATTTCAGCTAGAGTTTTTATTATCAAAAAAGACTTAATTATTTTTAATTCTTCTTTAAAATTATTATATATAATTATTTTAAAAGTATTTTTATTTTTATTATAAATTAAACCTAAATAATTATCAATTTCATCAATATAATTTAATAATTTATTTAATATTTCTTTATTTATAGAGGATTTATTTTCTTTTATTGAAATTAATAAATTCTCCCCTTCATGAGCTATTTCTGCTATTTTATCCATTCCTATTACTGCAGAGTCTCCCTTTATTGAGTGAAATATTCTCAGGGCCTCCATTATTAGTGCCTCATTTTTAGGATCTTTTTCCAAGTTAAGAAGAATATCATTTAATGTTCTTATATGATCTAAAATTTCAGAGAAATAGACCTCTTCATATTTTTCTTTAAGCAACTTTCTTCACCTCCTAATTAGATCTATTGTGGCTCTTTCCGTTGTTGTCAACTCTATAAGTTTCTTTGCTAAAGCTAGCATTTTGGATGAATATGGATGCTTAGGATGATGAATGCAAAAAACTCCCTTGGATCTATGAGCTAAGACCTCTTCATAGAATGGAAGTACTCCTATCACTGTTGCATCTATTATACCAGAGACCTCTGATGGAAGATCTACATTATCAGCCAAATGAGGTGGTACCATATTTAAAATTACATAGCTAATTCTTCCAAACTTCTTAAGAATTTGTGTAGTTATGTAACTTCCATAAAGATCTTGTTTATCCATCCTTGATAATAATAGACTTACATCACTAGACATAACTGCCAAGAGCGTATCTTCATTAAGGCCAGGATGTGTATCAAAGATTACATATTCCATATCATATATTTCCTTCAAACTTTTAGCAATATGTCTGAAGAATCCCTCACTATATCCCTCCCTTATGACCTTTACAATATCCTCAGGTCTCATGCTTGAGCCTAAGAAGTATAACTTACCCCTTGGAAGTTTTAAATATTGAGTGAGATCGATTACGGCATCTTCAATAGCACATTTACCATATATGTAATCATTAAGTGTATATTTCATAATTTGTGAAGAAACATTGTATATAACATGTAATCCAGGGGATGTTATATCCATGTCTATGGTTGCAACGTTCTTTCCCAAAGCCGCTAAAAGCACTGATAAATTTGCAGTGGTTGTACTCTTTCCTGTTCCACCTCTATAGGAATGAATTACAAGCGAAGTTACCAAAAAATCACCTCCTAATGCCTTGTTCCTACCTTCTTTTCCAAATCAGTAACTCTACTCTCCAAATTTTCTAATCTCTTCATTATGCTGTCCAATCTATCCTCAAATTTTGATATAATTTGATCGACACTATCTGTATTAATCTCCATGTTTTGCATAAGATTGCGCAATGTTTGTCTCATCACTTCATCATTTTTTGAAGCAGTGCTGATGAAGTATGTTTTTCTACTCATAATAATCCCAAAGTTTAAATATATTGATAATAATATTAAGCTAGGTTGATGAAGGCGACTGCTCGTCGAAAAAGCATTGAATATATGGGCGATTAATAATAGCCTTTATTGTTGCATAATATAAAATGCTGTTTATATATCTCAATCTAGATGAAATATGTCGTTTCTTGATATACTTATTGATGGCGAGATAGTTAAGGAGGCAGCTTTTGCAGATTTAACAAAAGGAGAGAAAAAGCTAGTATACAAGGGTACAACATTTAATAAAGAAATTTATAAAATTTTATACTTCATATTCAAAGATAGCATGAGAGTGAAGTATATGGTTATTGCCTCATTGGAGAGAAAATATTTAATCATAAATTATGATAAGAAGTTTGTAATACTTGGTCTTAATGCTGAAGTCAATGCTGAAAATTATCTCAGTCAAATAAAAAATACAATAAGCAAAATCCTTGTTTAAATATAATAAATTAAGCTTAAGTATTAAAACAAAATTTTTATTTTAATACTAAATTGATTTACAATTTTAATCTTAAATAATTAATAAAATATTTTAATATATTAAAAATTTTTATTTATAAAAAATTTATATAAATTATAGTTAATTTTTTAATATAATTTATATAATTTTACTTATTTAGCAAAATTTTAACAAAACTTTATCATAAATCTTGTAATATGATATTATTATAATAATTATGATTAGTGATTTTGAAAAAATTGATAATGGGCTTTTGCTTATGGTGGGAAAAATTGGTTTTATAGAAATATGTAGAGCGCCTCATGAATGATGATATTTTAAAGGGAAAAATAAGCTATTTAAAAGTTTTTAGAAAAGAAAGTATAATAATTGATGAAAATATGAAGGCTGCTTAGAATTCTTCTACTTCATAGAATGGAAAAAGAAGGAGGCCTCTTAGATCGACTTAAGGCCTCTTAGATCGACTTAGGACGAATTCCTTGGAAGCAAAATGCTTAATCTAAAGTTAATATCATTGATGAAAGGAATATATTACTTAAAATAATCATAAGAAGCTTGTATACATGTTATAACATGTTATTTTCTTGAGTCTTGGATAATTACACTATGGGAAAGTTGAAAATACTTTTAAGCATTTTAAAATTTTACTTAAGAGGTTTTCTTATAAAAGAAAATTCTCGTATTTATTATGCCTCCTATTGAAAGAGGGGGTTGCTTTTTCTATAAATCCTCAGCTTTAGATCATAGGGCGTGAAATATGACATCCACTTACTATCAAGAACTTCACTCATTCCAATTATGAAAATTCCTTCTTCCTTCAGCGAATGCCATAATTTTTTCAATATTATATCTTGAACTTCTTTGGAGAAATAAATTAATAGATTTCTACATAATATCATATCACAATTTAAAAATGGAGCATCTCGTGTTATATCATGCTTTATAAACTTTATTATTTTCTTTAGTTTTTGTGAAATTATAAATCCATCGTTCTCTTTCTGAAAGTACTTATTTAATATATGAGTTGGCACATTGTTCATCTCTTTATCACTATATCTACCATATATTGCAAGGTTCAAAGCTTCCTCATCTATATCAGTAGCTATTATTTTTGCATTTTCAATTCCTGCCTCTAATAGTAATATTGCAAGAGAGTATGGCTCCTCTCCACAAGAACATCCTACGCTCCAAATTTTCATTGGCTTTATAATAGGAATGATCTCCCTAAGTTTATTCCAAAGGGGGGGATCTCTAAAAAATTCTGAAACATTAATGAAAGTACATTCTAATAAATTCTTAATTTCCTTAGGATTATTGCTCAATAAATTGCAATAATCTATTATATTTTTACAACCTGTTAACATCATTCTTATTTGAACCCTTCTTATGATAAAATCTGTCTTGAAATTTGGTAAAAAAATGCCTTGTTTTTCCAATGTTTTATTCAGAAGCTTCATTTCAAATTCAAGCATTTAGAATCCTCCATCATTGATGTTCATTCATTATCTAAGAACTCATGATTTTGTTCATTGAGATCTAATAATAAAATGATATCCATTATTGGTTTTTCACAACCAATTTTAAATATATTTAAATTTTCATTTAAAACTTCATTTAAAACTTCATGTGATTTAAGAATAAATACTTCTGGTATTTCATATTTTATATATTTTTCTTCACTATTTGCTAGAAATGTGCCTATAAATATATTGAAGAATTCTTGAATCAAGGATTTCTCATAATCATTTAATATATTTATATGTTTTCCAGTTACATTATTTATCAATTCATCACAGCTTGCCATATCCATTATAGCGAAGAATTTTCCATTTAAGCTTCCATCGAACTTTGATTTGATAACTACATAGTAGAAATCATTTTTTAAAATCCATTTCATAAGGAAATCTTGATTTATCCTCCTAACATTATTTATAATCATATTTAAATTTGGAAATTTGTTTAATACTTTTACTGCAACTTTTATGAAGCTCTCATCAAAGCTAGTTTTCATCATGGCTAATGGCTCTCCTTATCAAAGTTAAAAGCTCCTGCTCCTCGAATGGTTTTGTTATAAAGAATGCTCCATCTATCCTATCTTTATGCGAAGGATATGCAGTCACTATTATGGCTTT
This sequence comes from Candidatus Methanomethylicaceae archaeon, assembly GCA_025057955.1. Lineage (GTDB taxonomy): Archaea > Thermoproteota > Methanomethylicia > Methanomethylicales > Methanomethylicaceae > JANXER01. Next base: position 15,164 of record JANXER010000025.1, read on the forward strand.
TATATTTGGATTGATTTTCTTCATTTGACTAAGTGCCTCCAATCCATCCATTATTGGCATATTGACATCCATTATGATTATATCTGGTTTATATTTGATGTAAATCTCCAATGCCTCCTTACCATTTTTTGCCTCAAGGATTTCTCCCATTTTATTCACTAATGAAGAAATATA
>JANXER010000026.1 GCA_025057955.1 Candidatus Methanomethylicaceae archaeon
TGGAGCAATAGCATCAAGGCCAGTTTCCATCTTTATTTGATCTGCTAAGCCGCTACAAGATTCTGGCTCTCCATGAACACATAATACTTTTGGATTCCCTCTTAGAGATTTTACTATTTCTATAAGCTCCTTTCTCCCACAATGGGATGAAAAATCTATCCACTCAACTTTACATTTAACCTTCTCCTTCTGAGGACCATATGTTCCTTCATCTAGCAAAATCCTTCCTGGCGTGCCTGGTATTTGATAGGAGACTAAGACAACACAATCCTCAGGCCTATTCCTTAAGTACTCCATATAGTAAGTGGAGGGCCCTCCTGTTAATAGTCCCGATGAGCTTATTATTACGCCTGGCTTTTCAAGAACCTTATTTCTATCCTTTTGACTTCTTATCCAAAAAGTCCTAGACATAGCTTTTCTTAAAAGTTTCGGACTTTTAAGCTCATTTGGCCAATTTGCAATGATTTTTGTGGCACTTCTACTCATTCCATCTATTGCTATTGAGTATTTGAAATTATATTTTTGTAATACGCATAATATTTCCTGAGATCTTCCAACAGAGAAAGCAGGAATTAAAACCCTTCCTCCTCCTTCTATAGTTTCATTCAAAACTTCTATTAGTTTTCTTTCACTCTCTTCTCTTGGTGGATGATCCGTAAGTCCATAGGTGCTTTCAATAATTGCTAAATCTATTTCCTCCTTAGGTATTTCTCCTTCATTCAGCAATGCTGTACTCCTAGTGTTTATATCTCCAGAATACCAAATCCTTTTTCCATTAAGCTCAATCAATATGCTAATGCTACCAGGTATATGACCAGAGCTTAAAGCTCTTATTTTTGCCTCCTTTAAATTAATTTCCTTTTTAATAATCTTAGCTCTACTTACCATTAATTTTAGCTCAAGAATTTCAAATGGAAGAAAATAGGAGGAAAGATGAAGTAAATCTCTTATTAATAAATCAGTGAGCTCTTTTGTAATTCCAGTCATATATAACTTCGGACTATATGATACATAAAACATTGGAGCTGATCCAGAGTGATCCAAATGTGCATGAGTTATTATTATGGCATCTAAATCTCTGACATTCGTGGGCATGGGAAATAGAGGCCTATTTTCCCTAATCATAATTCCATAATCAAGAAGTATTTTAACATCTTCTCCTTTTATTTCAAAGCCCGATCTTCCAACTTCCTTTCCTCCACCCAATACTGATACTTTAATCAATATTATTCCTCCCAAAGAAGGTCAATAAATTCCATAGATAAATCTTTTGTAAAAATATTTAAAATGGAGCTTCGTAAAGAAATTGGAGGAATTTATATGTCGATAGAATTTCACTTGAAAAAAATTCCATTGAAGAACTCCATACTTATAACAGGATTTCATGGATTAGGGGCAACTGGCTTTATAACAATAAAGCATGCTGTTACTAGCTTAAGGGCTGAACTTATAGGCTATATTACCACTGATTTAATGCCTCCTTTTGTTTGTATGGATGATGATAGAGTTTCTCTTCCCTTTGAGATTTACAAATATGAGGATTATGTATTCGTTTTAACAAATGTACCCCCTCATGCAAAGGAAAGACAAAGATTCTCCAGAGCGTTAGCAGAATGGGCTATAAAGGAGAAATTTGACAAAGCTTATCTAATAGGAGGATTAGATGGAAGGCTTAAACCTTCTGATAATGATAAAATAAGATGTGTTCCTACAAGCAATTTTGAGAGAAAGATAGATATTCCAATTCTTGAAAAAGGTTTATTTGTAGTTGGTCCATTGGCAATAATACTATCTCATTTTGAAATAAATGGCTTTCCAGCAATAGCTCTCCTTCCATATGCAAATCCATCTAGACCAGATCCAATGGCTGCAGCTATTGCCATTGAATTTATAAATAAGCTCACGGGACTATCCATAGATGCCTCTCAATTAATAAGCGATGCAAATAAAATAGAAGAGGAAATACAAGAGCTACTTAAGCAAAGACAGGAAAGGATTAGAAAGGATCATAAAGTTCTCTATATATAATCCCTTCTTCTTTTAATAACAATCTTACAACCTTTTTTGAGTTCTTCTAAAATATCCTCTATACTTCTTTCACATTCCATAATATTTATCACACTTCCTAAGTCCTCTTTTCTATGAGCATCACTTCCTCCTATTATTTTAATATTCAATGCAGTTGCAAACTCCCTTGCTTCTTTATTAGCCTTAGTGCTACACCTTCCATTATATGCTTCAATTAAATCCACCCCAAGCTTAGCACATAAATTTCCTATGGATTTCCTACTTTCATCAAATGGATGTGGAGCTACTATTAATCCCCCCTCTTGCTTAACCTTCTCTATTAAAATCATTGGATCACGAGAAATTGGAGGATTCTCCAATCCAAGCACTATCAAATCTCCTACATTTGTTGAAATCTCTATGCCGGGTATGAGCAAAATTCCCTTAAAAGATAAGCTACTCTTTAATCTCTTATATCCTTCCATGGTTTCATGATCGGTTATGGCAATAGCATTTATACCAGCTGCAAGAATACCGCTCAATAATTGATTTATAGTGAGTGTGCTATCTGGTGAGCTATTTGTATGTATATGTGGATCAAGAATTATTTTCATTATTTCACCTTTAATTCACCTATACTCTTTATGGATTTGAAGCCCTCAACCTCCTCTCCAAGAATTATAATCTCTCTATAATTTCTTGCAAATTTCTTAATATCTTCCCTCCATCCCTTTGAATCCTCCATAGAGGACTCAAACTGTGATAATGGAAAGGTTTCAGAGAGCTCCACTGGAACAATTCCAAAGGGATCTCCATAAAAGCATATGTGAACTCTCTCCTCTACCAACTTGAAAGCTTCTTTAAAAATTTTTGATTTGTTAAAAGGCTTATCCTTTGGCATTGGCAATAGTAGAAGTACCTCTTTTCCCTCTGGCTTTTCATATCTTTCATCAAAAATTCTTTTGTATCTTATTACCTCTGGCCTATTTATGGCTATTTGATCATAGAAAAATATTCCTCTTCTACTTATTATGGGATCTTGCTCTTCTAAATATTTTGAATATCTTGAGAGCCTTTTAAAACCCTCATAAAGTTTTGGATGAGATCGACATCTTATTTCCAGCAATTCCCATAATCTTCCCTCTCTTATAGCTTCTTTTATAATTTTAATTTCCTCAATTACCATATACAGATTATGCTTTGCTAAGAGAAGTTCTCTTTCACTTCTTTCAATTTCCATAATATACTTAACATCATATTTACTACAAATAGGACAATTACATGGAAGCTCATTGAGATCTTCGATTCTGAGGGTTCCACTTTGTGTCATATATCTTCCATCCTTAGCAAAGAGAGCATAAGCTGCAGAATCAAATAAATCACATCCAAGTGCCACTGCTAAAGATAACATCATTGGATGACCAGCTCCAAAGAGGTGAAAGGGCCTCTCAGGGGGGAGCTTTCTCTTAGCAATAACTATCATGTCAATAAGGGTCTTGTAATCGTAATCCTCCATTATTTGAGTTGGACTACCAAGAGGATGTATATGAAAATCTAACTTTCCCATTTCTTCAGCTGATTTTTCTATGAGATCTAAAAATCTTCCACCTTGTATTGGTCCTGCCCAAAGCATACTTTTATCGTTTCTAAGAGCAATGCTCTCCTTTGCTCTTCTCAAGGTTTCCATAACAGTATATTCAGCCTCTTGTCTATCTGCATATCCACCAGTTGGAACATCAAGTATAACTCCTATATCACTTTTAATTTTCTCTTGAAATTTCAAAATTTCCTCTGGTTTAACATCTATTCTGCCATAAATGAGAAGCTGATAAGCCCCTGAATCAGTCATTATAACTCCATGAAATCCTGTAATTTCATGAACATCCTTAGCCTCAATTCCATAATGTTTCATAATTATATAGGAATTTGTTATAATCATGTTCAATTTGAATTCTGATATTAGTTCAGAGGGATTTATTATATTTCTAATTGGATTTACTACAGGCATAACATAGGGAGTTTCTATATTGCCTCTTCTAGTTTTCAATATTCCAATTTTACCAGCTAAATCTCTATCCTTAATTTCAAAGCACATTTATGCGCCCTTCTGCTCTATGATATATTGATCATAAACTTTTTTTACTCTTTCATACATTGGTCCAGAGCCCTCTACACCTTCAGCTGTAACCTTTATTCTATCCATGACCATTATAAAGCCTGCATCTTCATAATATCTAACCATATTTGGAAATAGCTTAGAAAGTCTATCCGATAAGCCTTTTAAATCAAAGGGTTTTTCCTTTAATATAATTTCTGATATGGCATTTCCATGTATTATTACTCTTGGATATTTTTCTTCTCCACTTATAGCATCACTTAAACATATGCTAAGATTGGATTGATCTAATCCAATGAGCTTACCCTCATAAATTGTACCTCTTACGGTTATTACCTTTACATTTCTATCGATGAAATTATTAAGCTCACTAACGTATCTTTTACTACTTATTGCTGACATTTTAAATCCCCATAAAGAAGTCTTATAACAAGATAATAAAATTAACGAATTTTAAAGAATTTCCTTTATTTTTCCCTCTCTCTCCAATATTTCTATCCAATTAATTGATCCTGGTTTTGGCCCTACTCCTTCTTCAATCATTTTAATTATCTCTCTTATTACTTCTTCAAGATCTCCCTTTGTATTATCATATTCAAATACTCTCTCTTCACCAAAGGCTTCTACACTCTTTATTAAGCAGTAATCCAACAACTCACTTTGTGCATTTTCTCTAATTTTTCCCTCACTATATCCTCTTTTCCTCAATCTTTCCATTAGAACTAATGGATGTGTTCTAATTACTATTACATAATCCACAAATTTCTTTGGTACAATCTCCCCCCAATGTCCTTCAATTACATATCCATAATCCTTACTTAGAATTTTTTCAAGCTCCCTTCTAATTTTACCTTCATTTATTATTTGAGCTTCTCTTCTTTCATCCATCCCATTAATAGCACCTATATCTTTAGCCAGCTTATTCAATTCCATTAATTTTAATCCAAGTTTTTCAGAAAGAGCTCTAGCAATTGTAGTTTTTCCAACACCTGGCGTTCCAGTTATTACAATGTTTAATTTACTAAATGATTCTTTCCTCTTCATCATTAATCCCTATTTTCATTATCTTCAATATTCACCCTAAAAATATTCATTTTAATGAGTTTTTACAATCCAATTATAATAATTTTAAATTATTATTAAAAAATAATTTTATAAAAAATTAGTCGGATTCAGTACCCTCTTCACTTTTAGTCTCAGGGGCTTTTGATGGTACAGAAGTTTTCGCTGCAGCAATTACATCATCTATCCTTAATATCATGGATGAAGCTTCTACTGCAGATTTAATTGCTTGTACTTTTACTGCTAGTGGCTCAACAACACCTCTCTCCAGCATATTGGTTACTTTCCCTTCTACTACATCCACGCCAGCCCAGATATCTCCTTTTTCATGACGAGATCTTAATTCAACGATTATATCTATTGGATCTAATCCTGCATTCTCAGCTAAAGTTCTTGGGATTACTTCCAAGCTATCAGCAAAAGCCTCTATTGCTAGTTGTTCCCTTCCACCTACGCTTGTAGCATATTCTCTAAGCACTTTAGCAGCCTCCATCTCTGGTGCTCCTCCTCCAGCAACAATTCTTCCATCCTCAATTACATCGGATACTGCACATAATGCATCATGAAGGGTCCTCTCAGCCTCATCTACTACCCTCTGAAGTCCGCCTCTTATTAGTATGCTCACTGCCCTTGGATTCTTACAACCTTCAACGAAAGTTAGCTTATCTTCTCCAAATCTTCTCTCTTCAACCAATTTTGCATAGCCTAAATCCGCTGGCGTTAAATCATCAAGGTTTGTAACTATTCTAGCTCCAGTAGCTCTTGCTAGTTTCTCCATGTCTGATTTCTTAACCCTTCTCAAGGCCACTATTCCTTGCTTAGCCAAATAGTGCTGAGCTAAATCATCAATTCCCTTCTGACAGAATACAACATTAGCTCCCACAGCCTTTATTTTATTTACCATTTCTCTGAGCATTCTTCCTTCTTCTTCTATGAATGCTTTCATTTGTGCAGGATCGGATATTCTAATCTCAGCATCAATCTCAGTCTTTTCTATCTCAAGAGGTGCATCAATTAATGCAATTTTTGCATCAGTGATCTTCTTTGGCATTCCTGGATGAACAATCTCCTTATCAACTATTACTCCATAAACTAACATGCTATCGGTTACACTTCCTCCTTGCTTCTTTACTATTTGAACATAATCTATGTCAGCAACGTATTTATCCCCTCTTTTCTCAGCTATTTGCTTAATAGCTTTTACAACCATATCTGCAAATATGTTGGGTATTCCAGCAGAAGCCTTGCTATTCATTGCAGTAAAGGCAATTTTTCTTAAAGCTTCTTCATCATCTATTTTTACTCCTATTGCAATTTTAGATAGCGTCTCCACTGCTTTTTCTGCAGCCTTCTTATAGCCTTGAACTATTAATGTTGGATGAATATTCTTCTCTATGAGCTCTTCTGCCCTCTTAAGAAGCTCTCCAGCTAGTACCACAGATGTAGTAGTACCATCTCCTACTTCTTCATCTTGTGTCTTTGATACTTCCACCATTATTTTTGCAGCTGGATGTTGAACCTCAATTTCTCCCAAAATAGTAGCACCATCATTTGTTATTGTAACATCTCCTAGCGTATCTACAAGCATCTTATCCATTCCTTTTGGTCCTAGGGTTGTTTTTACTGCCTCAGCAATTGCAAGTGCTGCCATTATATTTACCCTTTGAGCTTCTCTTCCATGGGTTCTTTGAGTGCCTTCCTTCAATATTAAGACTGGAACGCTACCAATTTGAGCAGCCACCATATAAAATCACCACAATAAGCAAAAAAAGAAGAGTAACCACTTCTATATATATATTTCTCTCATATTCCAAGCTTTGTTAATGCAAGAAGCTTTCTACTTGCTAATTTTACATCCTCAGCATTAACAGTTTTTCTTCCAGCGTGCTTCGCTAAGGCTATGGCCTCTCTGGAGATTTCCAAGGCTAAAGTTTCAATAACATCTCTTAGAGCTTCAACACCATCCTCACTTACCCTCTCAGCACCAGCCTTTCTCATAATTCTATCCACGGCAGAAAAAGCAATATCTGGCATTTTCATCCCTTTTTAGAAAATATTTAAAGACAAAAATTTTAAATTATCGTTTTAAATTTTTTGCTCGGTGCGAAAATGGGCAAAGTACGAATAGGTAAGGTTAAGATGATTGCCACAAAGCTCATAGAGGAACTTCCAAATATGTTTACAACTGATTTTGAGAATAATAAAAAGCTTGTATATCAATATTCCAATATAAGAAGTAAACATTTAGGAAATAGAGTTGCAGGATATATAACTAGGCTTATGGCCTCTAAAAAGAAGAGAGAAGTAGCTATAGCTGCACAAGAGGCTGAAAAAGCGGCATCTTAATTAGCTCTTGCTGAAAATTTATTATTGGAATGAGGAGGTTGACCTGCTCTGAGGAATACGATGAAGATTAAGCACCTCCACCGACCGTGATTTCTATGAAGATATCCCTTATACCAATAAATGAAGTTCATCCACATGAAGAATATGATTCAACTCTACTTTCAAAAATTATCAATTCAATTAGAAATGAAGGAATTATAAAAGATCCTATAGCAATAGAAGATAGACGCTTTGTAATAATTGATGGAACCCATAGATATCTAGCACTTAAGGAGCTTGGTTGTAAGTTCATTCCCTCTGTGCTATACAACTATTACTCCAAGAAATTGAAAATAGCTTGTTGGTATCGTTGCATCAATAAAGCGCCATCTATGGAAAATCCACCTAATGCTAGACTTGTGGATAGAGAAATAGCTCTAAACATGTTAAATTGTAGAAGAGCTTCCATTGCTATAATTTCAAATGATTTTTCGTATATAATTGATTGGAGTGATATTTATAATGCATATAGACTTTTAGATACTCTTACCGAAAAATATAGAGAATATGGTATATCCTATGCTAAGGAGGAAGAGGCGCTTAAGCTTTTAGACTCTGGGATGGTTAAAGTGGTTCTTGCAGCTCCAGCAATAAATAAGGATGAAGTATTGGAAATAGCTGGAAAGGGCAAACTCTTTCCAAAGAAATCCACTCGTCATATACTTCCGTACAGAGTTACTGGTTTGAATATTCCAATAAGTTGGTTGATGGAAGAGTTAGAAGAGGTCTCAAAAAGATTAGATGATATTTTGAAAAAGGGATCATTTAACGTATATAAAAATGAGGAAGAGCTTTATATTTTTGAACCATAAATCCCCTCTTGGTGATGAAAATACCAACTGTTAAAGTAAGATATTTGGCTGTATTAAAAGGACTTTCAAAAGAGCCTATAAAAGAAGTCTCAATAAATGGGGATAGTTTATTAAACTTATTGGAATTTTTAAAATCAATAGAGAATGAGGAGCTTAAGCTTAGATTATTTGATAAGAGTGGAGAAATAAGGCCTGATATTATTATATTCATAAATGGAAGAGACTTCAACTTATTAGGAGGGAAGAATTCAAAAATTAATGATGGTGATGAAATTACCATATTACCATCAGTTCATGGTGGTTAATTATGAAAATAGTAACCTTGAATTGGAATAGTATACAATCATTAACATTATCCTTAGCATGTAAAATAATAGACAATAATTTTATTCCAGATATTATAGTTGGTGTGGCTAGAGGGGGTTGGATAATAGCTCGTCTTCTCTCCGATTTATTAAATGTTAAAAATTTAGCCTCTATGAAAATAGAGTTTTATAAGAGTATAGGAAGAAGAGACGGAAAACCCATTATAACTCAGCCCATATCTGAGCCTCCATATGGAAAGTCAATATTAATTGTTGATGATGTTGCAGATACTGGTGAGAGTTTATCCCTCGCTAAAACTCATGCATCTTCTATGGGGGCAAAAGAGGTTAAACTTGCTACACTTCATATGAAGCCATGGTCTAAGACAACTCCAGATTTTTATGTTGAATTAACAGATGCTTGGATTATATATCCTTGGGAATTCAGAGAGAGTATAATTCATTTATCTGAAATTTTTAAGAATGAGGAGGAACTTCTTTCCATAGGTATACCCAAAGAGTACATAGAGTTCTCTAGGAGGAAGTAATTATTGCAAATTGGTAATTGTAATAATTTACAATATTTAATATTGCCCATCAAGCTTAAGGATCCCATGTCCACTCTAAAGCTTATATCAAGCAATATTCAATTGATGAATGCTGAAGTTATAGCTGGATATGAACATATTTTAACTTCTATTAGAATGGCAATTAGGGCTTGGAAGAGGAATAAAAATATTGCAAAATCTTTAATCATGGAAGTTATTCTCTATGCCTCTGCTACTAGACAGATAAAGGATGCCATAAATAAGATTGGAATAACTCAAGATTCTAGGGAATGTATTGCACTAGTTATATCTGAGGATGTTAAACCATTTTTAAATGAATTGCTTAAGTATGGTGAAGAGGATGAATCATTAATAGAAATAACAAGTAAGAAGATATCACGAATAATGAAAGCCTTTGATATAAAGGAATCTGAATTAATGATAGCAAAATCAATATATCATAAAGATAATATTGCAATTCAATCCCTAGTTCTCGAGAGAATAGCTCTATCAGAGCTATTTAGATAGAATTTCCTCTTGCATTTTTGGAATGGAAATTATATCATCCCTTTTAATAATGGATAAACCTATGAGATTTTCTATAACTTCTATTTGAATAATATAATCGGGATTCTCTAAGTCAACCCTTCTATCTATGGCTGAAGCTACAACTTCAATAATTTCTCTACTACTTAAATTGCTTCCTCTTTTATTAACCACTACTTTAAATGAATAACCCTCAGGAATTTCTATCCTTCTTACTAAATCCTTAAGTGAGTTGAAATCTACTACCCATTGAACTGGAATTATTCTTTGAATAAATCTAAAGCTCCAAGGATCCTCCTCTATAATTTTTCTAGCTTTTCTTACAAATTCCAAAGGATCCCCCTCTATTTTGCATATCAATAATCCAGAGAATTTCGTCCTTTTAACTTCAATTTCATAATTCATCCTCTTAGCTAATATTGTAAACTCTTTTGAACATTGTATTTCATCCCCCCTTCTACTAGTTAATATTAAATTAAATTCCTTCAATTAAAATCCCCCTCTTTGTAAATTCCTCAATCCCTATAGCTCCTCTTCTGATTATTCTTATTCTTCTTTCATCCTCAGATTCCACTTTTATTACTGTGGATGGAACCCCCAGCTTTACAATGCCTCCATCTATTACCAAGTCCACTTTCTCCTCTATTCTTTTATCTAATTCCTCTACACTCTTTATAGGAGGCATTCCAGATATGTTTGCGCTAGTTCCTATTAAAACTCCTCCAGAAGCCTCTATTATTTTCAATGCCAAATCGTGATTTGGCATTCTAATGCCAATGCTATCTTCACCTGCGGTTAAACTCCTTGGAAAATTTATTTTAGTTCTTAAAACTATGGTCAATGATCCCGGCCAAAATTCTTCAGCAAGCTCTTTAGATAACCCTCCAAAAATAGCTATATCCATGGCCTTTTCTAGACTGGAGACAAGTATGGGCATGGCCTTTTCTCCCCTTCCCTTTATCTCCTTTACTCTAGCCACTACATCCTCTCTAAGGGGATCTCCTCCAATTCCATAAACTGTATCAGTGGGATAAACTATTACTCCTCCAGATTTAACAATCCTTCCTATTTTCATAATTTCCTCCTTATCATCTGAAGAAATTTTTATCCTCAATTTGATTCTCCTCTAGAATCGCTATGTTTAAATATCACAAACTTGCCAAAATCCTTTGCGTCGGAGGTAAAAAATCCATGTCAGGTCTAGATGAAGAATTTGAAGAATGGGAGGAAGAAGAGGAATTCGAAGAGGAATGGTTTGAAGAAGAAGAGGAATTCGAAGAGGAATGGCCAGAGGAGGAAGAAGAGGAATTCGAAGAGGAAGAAGAGGAGGAGTGGTAACCCTCCCTCTTTAAAATTTTTTAGGTGAATGGTTTTGGAATTTTGTCCAAATTGTGGAAAACTATTAATGCCCTTGAAAAAATATGATAAAGTTGTTCTTCAATGTAAATCTTGTGGCTTTGAAAAAAACTTGGAGAAGAGTGAAAGCTATAAAATAGTTCAACAAGTTGAAGAAGGTAAAAGGAGAAAGACGCTAATCGTCGAAGAGCCTGTTAAGATTAAGAGGAAGGAAGAAGAAAAGGAGCTCATGGCTGAATACTATAAAGTCTTCCTTGAAAGCTATGAGGAAGAGGCGCTTGAGGAATCAGAAGAATAGGTGAAGGCAGTGGTCCGGGTTGCAGTTATAGATGTGGATTTCTGCAAGCCCGGAAAATGCAATAGAGAGTGCATAAGATTCTGTCCAATTGTAAGAAGTGGAGCAGAGGCAATAAAGTTTAATGAAGAATTGTCTCGTCCAATAATATCTGAACAGCTTTGTACTGGCTGTGGAATATGTATAAAGAAATGTCCCTTTAATGCAATAAGAATAGTAAATCTTCCAGATGAGCTTGAGGAACTATGTGTACATAGATATGGTCCAAACTCCTTTAAGCTCTATAGACTTCCAGTTCCAAGAGAGGGCATGGTATTGGGATTACTTGGGCCAAATGGTGCAGGAAAAACTACATCCTTGAAAATACTTGGAGGCATTATTAAGCCTAATCTTGGCCTATATGATTGTCCTCCAGATTGGGGGGAGATTCTCAAATACTTTAGAGGTTCTGAACTATATAATTACTTCAAGAAGCTCTCTGAAGGAAAGCTTAGAATAATTACAAAGCCACAATATATTGATGAAGCTCCTAAAAATATTGTTGGTACTGTAGGAGAAATTTTGAGAAGAATAGATGAAAGAGGAGCGCTTAATGAGATTTGTGAAAAACTCTCCCTTTCATCAGTAATGGATAAGGATATTCATGTATTAAGCGGTGGAGAGCTTCAACGCGTAGCTATTGCTGCAGCTGCATTAAGGGATGCTGATGTTTATATATTTGATGAGCCTTCAAGCTACTTAGATATATATCAAAGGCTTAAAATGGCATCTTTATTAAGAGATTTAGCAAAGGAATCAAAATATGTTTTAGTGGCTGAACATGATCTTGCAGTACTAGATTATCTATCTGACTATGTGTGCATTTATTATGGTAAGCCTGGAGTATATGGAATAGTTTCCAAACCCCATGGAGTGCGAGTGGGAATTAACCTTTATATTAATGGGTATATACCAGATGAAAATATAAGGTTCAGATCTTATGAAATAAAATTTAATCTTTCCCCCATACCATATGAGTGGAAACCTGAGGATTTATTAATAAGATGGCCCAACTTCAAAATTAAATTAGGAAATTTTGAGCTTATTTCAATGTCAGGATCAATACATAAAGGCGAAATTATAGGAGTGGTTGGACCCAACGGTATAGGTAAAACCACATTTGTTAAGGCTATCGCTGGATTGATAGAGCCAAAGGAGGGCTATATTGAGAAATTCGATATAAAGGTGAGCTATAAGCCTCAATATGTGGTTCCAAATACTGATAAAACAATAAAGGAATTAATAGAATCCATAAATCCTTCACTATTAGGAGATCCATGGTTTAAAGAGGAAATATTATTGCCCCTAGAAATAGAGCCACTATTGGATAGAAGAGCCAATACTCTTAGTGGAGGAGAACTTCAAAGGGCCTCTGTGGCTTTATGTCTTTCAAGAGAGGCTAAGCTATTCCTCTTAGATGAGCCCACCGCCCATTTAGATGTAGAGCATAGATTGGCTGTAGCGCGATGTATAAAGAGAATTGTTGAGAAGAAAAAAGCTGCTGCTCTTGTGGTTGAGCATGATGTAGTAGCCATAGATCTCATGGCTGATAGCATAATGGTATTTACTGGAAATCCTGGAAGGTTTGGATATGCTAATTCACCTACAACATTAAGAAAGGGAATGAATCAATTTCTTAAGGAGGTTGATATAACCTTTAGAAGAGATCCTGATACTGGAAGGCCAAGAGTTAATAAGAAGGACTCTTGGCTTGATAGATATCAAAAGGAAATAAATGAATATTATTATACTCAAGAAGTCTAAAACTTAAATATGAGCTCTTAATTTCATAAATATTGGTGAAAATATGCTCAGATTGGCATTAATGATGTTTGTTCTGACCTTAATGTTTGTAGCATTGGGATATGCTATTGGAATGATATTTGGTGCTCCTGAGGCTGTTGCTTTATTTGCCTTAATAATTGCTGGAATAATGAACTTTATATCATATTTCTATAGCGATAAAATTGTTCTTTCTATGACGAGAGCTAAAATTGTAAGTGAATCTGAATATCCCATCCTTCACAATATAGTGAATAAACTAACAATTTCTGCTGGTCTTCCAAAACCTAAAGTAGCTATTATAAACACACGTACACCAAATGCCTTTGCCACAGGAAGAAATCCAAAGAATTCTGTTGTTGCAGTTACTAGAGGACTTTTAGAAACCTTGAATGAAAATGAGCTTGAGGGAGTAATATCTCATGAACTAGCTCATATAAAGAATAAGGATGTATTAATTCACTCTGTTGTAGCTACAATAGCTGGTGCCATAAGCTATTTAGCACTAATAGGACGATATAGCATATTCTTTGGTGATGAAAGAAATAGAAATGCAAGTATAATTGCTTTAATACTTAGCTTATTAGCACCTATTGCCGCTCTCTTAATACAAATGGCTATATCCAGAAGCAGAGAATATGAAGCTGATAAGCAAGGCGCTTTAATTTCCAGAAAGCCTTTATCCTTAGCAAGCGCTTTGGAAAAAATAGAGCGCTCTGTTAAATCTGGAGCCATGTTAAATGTTAATCCCTCTACTAGCCCACTATGGATAGTAAATCCATTCAGAGGAGATGCTCTATTAGAGCTATTTTCAACTCATCCTCCAACTTGGAAGAGAATCGAACGCTTAAAAGCCATGGCCATGGGCATAGGTTAATGGTGTATAATATTGGAGGGAAAAACATACATTTATCAACATAAGCATTGCATTTATTGCGGCAGAATGATTGAGGTTTCTACTAGAGAATATTGTTTAAAGTGTAAGCCAGAGCATCAGAAGAAGATATCTAAGCTTGAGCGGGAGAGGAAAATCCAGAGAGCACTCAGTTATTATCTCTTTGCTATGATTGCCCTACTTATTATAATTATAGCCTACTAT
>JANXER010000027.1 GCA_025057955.1 Candidatus Methanomethylicaceae archaeon
ATAAAAGTAACTAAGCCAGTATCGATAGTAGATCCTCAATTGGAAAAGGAATTAGTAAAAAAAGGAGCTCTAATATTCAAGAGGGTGGTGACAAAGTACTACTGCGTATCATGTGCAATATTCCAGAGGATTGTAAAAGTGAGATCTGAGGATGAGAGAAAAATAAGTAAGCCATTAACATGAAGAGAATTTTCATATTGAAATCCTCTGAGGGCAGAACGGCTCCAGATTTTTCTCTGAAATCGCTATCAGCATGGAGGATGGATCTAATAGCTAGATGTATAATTGCTAGCTTCGCAACACCAATCGGTCCAAGAAGAGATGTAATACTTCATATAGTATTGGAAGGGCCTCCTAATCCACCAGTTACAGTAAGCATATATGGTGAAAAAATGGAGAAAATGCCATTGAGTGAAATCGAAGCTGCAGAAATTATATATAATGCACTCTTAGGAAGAGCTAATAGAGAAGTTTATATTGAGAGAAAAAGCTTTGAAAGAACTTTATTGGAAAATTATAATCATGAGATCTTCTATTTACATGAATTTGGTGAGGATATTAAAAATGTAAAAATTTCAGGAACATCAGTATTTGTGCTAGGGGATCATAAAGGCATAGATGAAGAAGGGGAAAGAATTTTAGAAAAAATTGGCGCAAAGAAAGTAAGTCTAGGAAGAATTCCATATTTATCAAGTCATTGCATAATTATTGTAAATCATGAATTGGATAATAGGTGGGAGGATGGCACTTAGAAGACTTCAGAATAAGATAACTAAGGAGAACTTATGGATTTATATATTGAATTTATTAAAAGATAGACCACTTTATGCTTATGAAGTTAGGGAAAAAATAAGGGAAAAGTTTGGCTTTGAGCCAGCAACTATAACCGTATATATGGTTCTATACAAATTGGAAAGGGAAGGCTTAGTAATTAAGGAGAAATTAAATGAAGGGCCTAGGAAGTACTATTCCCTCACAGAAAAGGGAATTAAAACATTAGAGGAAGGAATCAATTTATTGAGAAGGACGCTCAATCTTCTTGAGGAATGATCTTATATATAACAAGCGATGTATTGCAGTGATATTAGAGAGTATTGCAAGCAAAATAATTCCAATCCAAGGATGACCAATAATTGAAAAAATTGCTAATAGTAACATTCTCTCAGCTCTCTCCATTAAACCTATCGAGGATAGCTTTATTCCCTCAGCTTCACCTCTAGCTCTAGTATAGCTCACCATGAATGAGCCCATTATGGATAATAAACCCCATAGTATATCGCAGAGGTTGCCAATGATTATTCCAGATATTATAATCATTTCCGAATATCTATCAATAGATGAATCTAAAATCCCCCCCCACTTTGTAACTCTATTGGATAGCCTAGCTACAATTCCATCTAAAGCATCGAAAAATCCAGCTAGAAGTATTAATATTCCTCCAAAAATCAAGCTATTTAAATAAAAGAATAATGCAGATAGAATGGAAAGTAGAAGACCAATTAAAGTTATGTGATTTGGAGAGAGGCCAATTTTTATAAGCAGAAGAGCTATTGGATTCACCATAGAGGAAATTCTTTCCTTCAATTTACTTAACATTGCAAATCCCCATGGATTTATTAATTTAAAAATAAATAATACCAATACATACTTTTATTAATGCTGTCCGTAATAAAATCATCACTTATCGGTATTGTACTTCTAATAGCATCCATTCAAGATGTGAAAAGTAGAGAAATTGATGATAGAATTTGGCTTTTTGCAATTCCAATAGGATTGCTATTGACCATTGCAGAGGCTCTTACTATACCAACATATCCCCATGTTTTAGCCATAATAAGCATTATAGTTTCCATAGTAATAGCCCTTGGCTTTGCTTATTTTGAACTCTACGGTGGAGCAGATGCAAAGGCTATAATTACAATTGCTTTCACTTTACCAATACCACCAGATGGACAATTTTTAATTTTTCCAATCACAGTATTTGGAAATGCTCTAATGATTGTTGCTATATTTCTTCCCTTTTTAATGATATTATGTCTGATATGGAATCTTTTCATGATATATAAAGGGATGAATCTATTTTCAGGTTATAATATAAGTACTTGGAAGAAAATTTTGGTAATGTTAATTGGAGTAAAGGTTAAATCTAATATAGCATATTCAGTCCACTTCAATATTATGGAGAGAATTGGAAAAAATGGAAGAAGAGAAATAAGGCTTCTTAGAAAAATTGAGGAGGAAAAGGAAAAATTAGAAGGAGATTATCTCTGGGCATCCTTTGGACTTCCATTAATAGTCTTCATTTTTGCTGGATATTTAATATATTTCCTTTATGGCGATCTCATGTTCAATTTACTTATTCACTTTTTGTGAAGCTCCTTAGTGAATCCCTCAGTTTTTTCACATATTCATTAAGTTCATATAGCTGCTTGCTTATTTCAAGGGCCTCATCCTTAGGCTGTTTGGTCTTTAGAAGATTTTCCACCTCACTTAATTGTTCTATCTTCTCAGATTCCTTCTCGCTAATTTTCTCATTAACTTGATTGAGCTTTTCAATTTTAGAATTTTGGTTTAGTTGATCGATTTTAGAATCTTTAGTGTTGATTAAGCCCTTTTTCAACTCCTCTTCACTTTGCTCTTTTGAGGCTCCTTTGAGTAAAGCCTCAACATCATCAGTTTTAATAGATTCAGAAACTGCAGCATTTTTTGATTCAGAGGGGTTTGCTTTTTCCACTGGAGTTGCTCCTTCTAAATTTTTGTTTTCATTTATTATCTCAGATGGTTGACTATCTGATGGTTGATTATCTGACAATAATTGATTATTATTCATGCTTCCAGAGTCCTCAAAGGATGGCACTTCCTTTTGAGGTTTCCTTTCCTTTGAGGATTCTTTAATTTTATTAAAATTAATTTTTATTATTTCATAAAAGACCACTATTAGAACTCCTGCGGCTAAGAACATAGTGAATATTATTACAATATTCATCATAGATATCATATCTATCATAAAACCACCTCATATCATAGGTCTGATATTTGAAAAACCAATGCTAGATAGAAATGATGCAACTATTGTTAATGATAAATAGTAGCAAATCCAACCAATTACTATAAATAACCCAAGATAGAAGCTGAAATTAAACTCTTGTTCTCCAGAAACTTCATAAATTATAAATGCATTGATTATAGAAAGTACAAAAATAATAATATGAGAATATAGATATATATCAGATGATATTACTATATTGAATATTCCATATGGCATATTTTTAAAGAAATTCATGAATATATTAAGTAGACCCATTACCATTCCAATAATTATACATAGTATAGGATGCATTGGAACGACTATTCCTTTCATGAAGGCTGTAGTTTCTTCAACTCTCTTTCTAAGATTAAGCATAAAAATTGAGCTATTAGATATTAATGGTCCATATAATTTTGTGGGGGAACCATAGGAATTGGCTTCAGCAAAGGCATCTACGTGTAATCTTACAAGTTCGCTAGAGGTTTCCTTTTTGAAATAGCTCCAACATGTATCCTTGCTTATTCCCAATTCCAACCTAGCAGCCATTCTTTTTATATATATAGATAATTTGCCAAAATTCAATCTACAAATATCCTTTATTGAGAATAGAAGTGATGAACCTATGGTGGAGAGGGTTGTAGATAGCATTGTCATTAAATCGGGAAAGCGCTCATCAATTTCCTCTATTTTTTTAATCTCACGCCTTCCAATATAGCCTATAACTAGAGCTGGAATTCCTATAATGCTTTGTATCAATGGTCCAAGGTTATATGGAATAATCTTGATAATCATAGTTGCTAAAATTGCTCCAGATGATAAAATTGTTATTCTTATTATCAATTTATCGAGCTTTATTAAAGTGAAAAGTTCTTCCTTCTTTTCATTTCTAGATATTATGTTAACTAGGGGGGATCTCACATAGAATATCATAGAGAAACTTATGAAAATTCCAATTGTTGCTAAAACTGTCGATCCAACCATAAAGCTTCCCCCCCAAATCATTCCAATAAAAATAATAACCACTATAATCAATACAGAAGAAGATAATACTGCACCATAAGCCTCAGTGAAACGTCTAAGCCTTATATTGGATCTTTCTAATTCGCTTGTGTATATAGTCATGAAGGTATTATACTCCTTATTCATAAATGCCACTACATCTTCTCCAAGCTTAGCAACTTGTGCAAAACGTTGTAAAAATCCTCTAAAGTATGGTAAACGAACTTTTTTCATGGTAATTTCTATAGCCCTATGTAAATCTATTCCCATCTCAGTTAATACATTAATCTTCTTCATGATATTGGTTATATTTTTGAATCTACTTCTAGCACCAATTCTTACTAATTCAGCAGGAGAAATTTCAGCATAGGCTGAAGCAAGTAAATGCATGAGAAAGAAGGGAAGATAGTTCCATACTTGTTTATTGGCCCTTATGAATATTAAAGAGATTAAACTTTCCTTTAATGAAAGCTTCTCTTTCTTAGGTTTTTCCTCTAAAGTGGATATCATTTTATTTCCCCCCTTAATAGTTTATCTATGATATTTGTAGTTGCAAAATTGAATTCCATATCAGCAATGTATGGATTATCATAAACCTTCGATATAGCTGAATATACTTCATAATAATCTGTTATATCCATTTCAACAAGCTTATTTAGTATATAAGATCTTATTTCAAGCTCATTGTATATCTTCTTAGAATCTCTTGAAGATAAACCCTTCATTGGAGCAATTTTATACTCAAGTAGATAGCTACTTCCCACACCTCTAAAGCTATGTTTATCAGTTACAGGATCCCAAGAGAAAACCTCAATGAAATTATAGGTTTTCTCCACAGGATCAATCCCAATTATTTCACATATTGAAGTTACTCTTCTCTCAAATTTTCCCGTCTTTGGACTTTTAACACTACTTTGAAAAACTACTACATTTAAGTTATCCACATATGCTGCTGGAATATTTATTGGATCACCAGTAATTCGCTGTATTAGCTTCTGCATATTAGCAGCATGAAATGTAGAAATTACTGGGTGGCCAGTTTGCATTGCTTGAAATGCCACATTTCCCTCCTTTCCTCTAATCTCTCCTACAATTATGTAATTCGGTCTCTGTCTAAGGGCAGCTTTCAATAAATCAAAGAGTTCTATGGATGAGGATTCACTTTCCCCTCTTCTAGTTACTTCACTTACCCAATTTGGATGAGGTACATATACCTCAGGAGTATCTTCAATTGTTACTATTTTTGCGGTTGGCCTTATGAATACAACTGTAGCATTTAAAGTTGTAGTTTTTCCTGAAGCTGTTTCACCACATATGAACATAGACATGCCAAATTCCAACATAATCCATAGATATGCTGCCATCCTAGAGTCTAATGTTCCAAATTTTATTAATTGAGTTATACTTATGGGGGTTTTAGAGAATTTCCTTATTGTAAAGTTAGTGCCACGTCTACTAATATCATTTCCAAATACTACATTCAATCTTGATCCATCAGAAAGGCTAGCATCCACAATAGGACGTTTCGGGCTTACTGGTCTACCAGCTCTTTCACAAATTTTCACCACAAAAGAATCTAATTCCTCCTGTGTTGAAAATTCAATGGAAGTTCTCATTGGTCCGAATATTTTATGTTCTATAAATATTGGACCTACGCCATCGCAAGAAATATCCTCTATATAGGGATCTCTTATAAGTGGTTCTATTAAGCCAAATCCAACCTTCTCAGTAATTATTTCATAATGAAGGCGAATGTAATCTTCCTCAGGAAGGGTAAGCACTGGGGATTTTATTTTTAAATTTTTTGAAACTTCTATAGGTTCACCTTGTTTTCGTACAATGCTTCTAAATAATTCCTCTAAGAAGTTCTTTCTATCTTTAATTAATGGAAGCATATTCTCATCAACTATGCTAGCAAATAATTCCTCAACTTTATTTACCAAATTTAGTTTATCAGGAGGGAGGCGAGGCTCTATTGGTCTATAGAGGCCATAAGGCTCTCTAATTCCCTTATGGACGTGTATGAATATAGAATCTTGAAGAGGATATATAATATTGAACTTTTTAAGGGTTCTCAAGTCCCTAGAGAGGGCTACTTTAAATTGAAGGGGAATACCATCAACATTAGCCATACCACTATGAACATATTCATGAAGATGTGGCGCTTTAAGGGCAAAATCCTCAAAAACATCTCCCAAAATAGGTGTTAATGAACATTTCTTTGACTCTTGCTCCTTTGCTATTGAACTAATTTGTCCAATTTTTCCAAAACCAGCTTTTATTCCAAGATCCATAATCTCACCTATGCTTTAACTTGTGAGAATGGTAAAACTTTAATTCCAACTCCAGATTCCACTTTGAAAGCACACGTATTGTTCTGTACCTTAGGGGAACCTCTAAGCTTTAGAAGTTCCAATGATCTTGCCATCTCACCACTTGGTAAAGTTCTCACCTTAAATATCATATGTCCATCACAAATTGATCTTATCCTCACTAGCAAATTAGAATCAAAGGCGTATGGATGAATGGTTATAAATATTATCTTATTCTTTGAATCTACATAATTTCTAAGTTCAGATAAGAAGCTTAAGAGATCCCTCTCTGAGGAATGTGTTGCTATGAAAGTTAGAGAATCGAAAATAGTTACATCAGCCTCACCCTTCCTCTTTATGAAGTTGAGCATAAGCATTAAGTAGTTTGATGCTACATATTCATCCCAATTGATTCCCTTAGCATGAAAGGCGGTAATATTGAATTGTCCTCTTATGAAAGATGATCTAGCGCTAAAGGATAGAGATTCAAATTGCTTCAATAGAGATGGAACGGTCATCTCTGTAGTAATGTATCTAACGCTAAATCCTTTCAATAGAGCACTCCATGTTACTTCTTGAGCGAAAACACTCTTTCCAGTATCATTTTCTCCTTCCAATAGATTCATGGAAGGTACAGGAAAGCCACCTATGATTCTATCCAATTCAGAATTCTCCAAGTTTAAAACTTGAGGTTTTTTCTTTACCTCTTTCAAAGTTGACAAGAACAAGCACCTCCATCAGGCATAACCATTAAGAAAAATGCTTTGAATTCATCCAATGAATATGGAAGAGAAATTTTTAGCTCAAGGGTTTCTCCTGGATCCCAAATTCCATTCCATTTGGAAATATTTATTGGATTTACTATATCACCTTCTTTTCCATTAGTGAAAACTCTTGTGGGATGCCAAGAATCAATTCTAATAGATATTATCTCCCCTTGATGTTTATATACCACAAAAACATCAGAGAGATTCAAATTTCTTATTGGAATTCCCTTTACACCTTGCATTGTAATATTAACGAATATTGTGAAATCATTATAAATATAACCAGATGTTATATATGGCGAGGAGGCTTGTTGTAATTTTGTTGTCATAATTAATTCTAAATACCATTGAGAATTCTTTATTACAATGATATAAGAAGAAATCATTATAAAGCCTATTATCAATGTGGCAAATATTATACCATATCCACTCAATTCAATCACCTATGGAAAATTCATACTCTAAAATTTCAGTAAGAGGTGTGGCTATTCTGATATACCAATCTCCAGGTTCTATTATGTTATCAAATTTCACTATAATTTCCAAAGTTTCACCAATATCAAAAATTCCATCTGAATCTAAATCATTTACAATGGAATAATTCCAATGGGATGATGAGTAACTTTTAAATGGTATGAATTTTACTTCCTCTCTTCTTCCCAAAAAAATTGTAAATTTTTCAATAAAATTCAAATCCACTTCTTTTATACCCACATTTTTAATCCATATTTTTATTTCATTTGATGATGTTTTTGCAGCAAATATTATCTTAAATTTAATTAACATAGATTCCTTGGTTAAATCAAAAATAGCTTTACTACTGATTTCTATTCCATATAGAGTTTGCATCATAGTAATGGCTATCATAGAGGCTGCAATAATTATGGCGATGGTCGTTATCGACTCTGTAATCACATGAGACATACTCTACACCCCTGGCTTTAGTAACTTCAATACCATTATAAAATCCAAATCAGATGCTCCCTTTGTCAGCTTATCAAAAAGGAACATGGCAACAATATAATCTCTGATGTTAGGATCCTTGGATTCTGAGATATTTTCAGAATTTATTACTGAGAGCACTCTTAGCAAAGAGCTCTTTACCTCATCAGAGAGCCAACCTATTCTATAGCACTCTTCAACAATTTTCTCCGCTCCAGATTTTCCAAACATTTGTATTAATATACTAGCGCAAGCAGTAAGTCCTACTATCGATCCAGTATTACTTGAAGAGTTTTTTAGATCATTCAATTGTTTAGGAATTTCTTTGAACAATTGATCTCCAAACAATCGTTCTCCACTTATAATATTTCCAATGATTTCTTTTAGCATTGAATTTAATTTTTCAGAATTTATAAATTCTTTGAGTTTTTCATCAAGTGCATTCTTAAGTTCATTTGTATCAATTGGAACCTTTAAAATTCCTTTATCCTTCATTTCCTTTATTTTTTCCTCAATCATAATGTGAGCTTGTTCTTGAAGACACTTCATTATTATGGGTTCCACAATCTCTTTGAGCTTATTTTCAACAAAGCTTCTAACAAGAACATCTAATCTCTTCTCTAAAAATTCCTTTAACTTCTTCTCCATAACATTCTCAGTCATTGTTAGAACTACTTCATCAATGCCCAATCCCTTTAGATAGTTCATGGGATTTTCAAGCTCTGTGAGAACTGTCCTTATATCTGAAAGCACAGCCGTAGTATTACCTGAAATCTCAGATAGAGCGCTCTCTAGCTTACTTATTCTATCTTCAATTTGAATCATCTTAATGCTAAAATCTTCGTTTGTTAATGCCGTTGTAAGCACCTCCATTATAGATTAGTTTCATATAATCTTTAAGGAGCTTGAGAATGGGCGACTTATTGGCGAAAAAAAAAGAAAAAATAAAAAAATTTAAGCTCCTGAGAGCACCATTACACCGAGTAAGCTCGCAGGTATTTGTCCAGTGAAGGTAAGCTTAGATCCATGACCTGGAATAAGTTCTACAGTGAAGATCTCATAGACTTTCAATGGTGCATCTGCGTTTATTCTTTCTAGATTCATGACTATTGCAAAGATCTCTCCAGCTTCAAGTAAGTTATCACTATCTCCTTGAACTTCCACAATTACACAGCCAGTTTCAGTCCAATTGTATTGCCTTAGAAGTGTTTTGAAATCGCCCTTATAGGTATCACTAGAGAACTCACTTACACTAACGAACATCCATTTTTCATAAACATCTGGAATTGCCAATCTATCGTTCTTATAGGATATGGCTATTTTATCAGCATAGAAGTCAACACTATGAGTTCCTGATATTTGAACCATCATTGCCAATCCTGTAACATTCTTCTTATTATCGTCAGCAAAAGCATAGACGCTTGTGATCTTTACTGATGATTGAGCTTGAGATACTCCTGAGACTATTGCTTCCTGTGCCTTTGATGTTGTAAGTAAGCCCATGTTTAATACTGCGAAGGCAAATACCGACGCTGAAATAACGAAGGCTATGAGGATTATTGCTGTTTCTATTCCAGTTAAACCCTTTTTACTTTTCATCCATTTCATATTTTCATTCCTCTTTTTGCTTCCAAAGAAAATTCAGAACTCTCAATATTTAATGGTAAAATCGATTGGCGAATTGAAATAGAAAAAAAGCGACTAGAAAGAGTCAACTATTTCTGCAATTCTCCTAGGTATTTCATTAATTGAAAGAACTTCATCCACAGCCTTAATTTCAATGGCAGATTTAGGCATTCCATAGACCACTGAAGTACTCTCATCTTGAACAATAACCTTTCCTCCAGCCTTCTTAACATAAAGAGCCCCTCTAGCACCATCACATCCTATTCCTGATAATATTACCGCTAAGGTATAAGGACCGAAAGCCTTTGCAGCTGAATAGAAAAGTAAATCCGCTGAAGGTCTTACAAAGTTAACTTTTTCACCTTTATGTAGTAGAATCTTCTTTTCATTAGTAACTACCATATGATAATCTCCAGGAGCTACATATGCCATATTTTCATAAATTGTCTCACTTAGCGTGCCTTCCTTTACTGGAATTTTTGAGGTTTTAGCTAGATTCTCTACAAATACTTTTACAAAGGGGGGGAGCATATGCTGAACAATTAATACTGCAGCTCCAAGATTGCTTGAAATATTTTGAAGAATATATTTTACTAGACATGGACCTCCAGTTGAGGCAGCTATTAAAACTGCTTTTTTAGCAATTGATTTATTAGCTATTTTGGCCATAAATGAGCGTTTTGAGATTTCTGGAAGAGGAGGAGGAATTTTACAATCAATTGCTGCTCTAATTCTCTTAAGAAGTTCATCCTTAACCTCATCAATATTAACTGCAATCTCCGGCTTTTGCACCACATCAATTGCTCCAATTTCAATAGCCTCCATAATGAGGTTTGAGGATTCCTTTGTTAATGAACTGAATATTATTGAAGGAATTCCCAATTTAACAAATTCCTTCAATACAGAAATTCCATCAATCAATGGCATATTTATATCGAGAATTGCAGCATTAAAGTTCATTTTTTTAACAGCATCTAAAGCTTCCTTTCCATTTTTTGCAAGAAAAACTTCATAACCCTCAGAAGTCAGCGTATCCTTTAATATACTACGCATTAAAGCAGAATCTTCAGCTACAATTATTTTTTTCTTTTTCATAAAAAATCAAAAGAATGAATTATATAAGAATAAATCTGCAATTACAAGTAGTGTTATAACTATTGAGAAGCCAGCCCAGGTCCATGGAATTATGAGATAATTAAAGGCCATGGCTAAGGCTGAGGCAAATCCCAATCCATAGAAGAGGAAATTCAATCTTCTAAATATCAATCTAGGATTCTTAGTGAAAGTAATTTTACTGAGGATACGATAGGCTAGGGATTGCTTCATTTTTAAATATAAGGGCATTTTATAGAATTGTTGAAATCCCTCCTTGGTTAAAGCATAATAAGTTTCATACTTTTTTGAACTTATTCCTAGCTTAGAAAGTAGTTTTGAAATACTAGTTTCATCAGTATATTTTTTGAAAAATGATGATTCTCTATTTACATATAAATCTATGTAGCTTTGAGCCCTTTGAGGGCTAAGGCCAATTGCTCTAGCAATCTCCTTAACTGTCATTCTATTGTTTCTGCTTGTGGCTAGAGCTATTATTATTTGAGAGAGGATTGAGGATTTAGGTATTATATCAGGTAATCCATGTTCAATTGAGCCAATATTTTGGCTATTGCCTAGAAATTCCGCAAGCATCTTAATACATCGCTCTCCCTCTTGGGTTAATCGGAAGCGTTTCTTATCAGAACTTTCAACCAAGTTTTTATTCTTCAATTTTCTTAAGGCATCAGTTATAGCCTTCCTCCTTTGTCCTGTAATTTCCACTATATCAGAAATTGTAGCCTCACCCTTAGAACTAATAGCCAATAGTATATCCAATTGGAGAGTTCCTTTAGATAGATCAATAATTTTATCCACATTTCTAAGCTGTAAAATCCTCTCCATAAGAACTGTGTTTGCCATTCGCCCCCCCATAATAGTATATGTGTTAGACGCTTAAAAACAATCTCAGATCCTAGCGCCCGAGAATCGCCTTTCATATTCATTAATAATATTGAAAACTCTAGTGATATTTTTATATAATATTATGGACCAGAATATCATTAAAATAAGTATAATCAAAAATATAATGGAATTTACTAAATTATTATTTAATAATATATTATTTACATTGAAGAAATTATTCAATAAATGTGGTATCATTGGAAATATAACTGCAAAGTTAGAAATTCTTGAAAAATAAAGCGATCTATAAGCAATCATTATAACAGAAAAAAGAAATCCATAATATAATGCATGTAAAAAGTTATCTGGTAAGTGCATCAATGTAAACCCACATAAAGATATAACTATACTACCTATTATGGCAACGGATCTAACAAGAACATTCTTTTCAATATTGGCATACTCAAAGATCAGTCCTATCATAAAGCCTCTGAAAAAGAACTCTTCAGTAAAAGGGGCAAGTATAACGGCATCAATGAAAAAGCTTACACTTCTTTCCATAAAGTGGGAATATAGTGAAAGTAGGATAACAATAAAGGCGAAACTCAAATCAATTTTATGATTATTGAAAACAGAATATCTAAAAATAATCATGAAGAAAAGGGCAATTATAATGAAACTAACTCTCTGAATTATAGGAAAGAAAATGAAAGTTTGAGAAATAAAGAATACAATAAAAAATGAAATTGTTACCGCTATAAAGGCAAAAACAATGTCTAAAGATTTGGACATAGTGAAAACTATTTCTTCATTGTATTCAAGCATTTATCTATTATTGAGAAGTTTGATTCTAAAGAAGATGTAGCCTCCTCTATGGCACTAGTTATCTCTTGAGAGGCTGCAGCATTTTCCTCAGCAGAAGAAGCAACTTCACTTATTGAACTCTTCAGAGAAACTACAATATCCATTGCAGTTTGAACTGCTCCAGCTCTATTTATTATTCCTTCAGATTGTTTCCTTGTAAATTTGGAGAGTTCTTCCAAAAGCTGAAGGCTCTTGAGCAATTTCTCCTGGCTAACATTCATTTTTTCAAATAGAATTTTGGTCCCCTCTAGAGTTTTAGAAATTGCTTCTTGTACTTTTTTAATTAATTGTTGTGTAGTATCTACGGATTTTCTAGTTTCCTCTGCGAGCTTTCTTATTTCTCCTGCTACTACAGCAAATCCTCTTCCAGCATCTCCTGCTCTAGCTGCTTCTATAGCAGCATTTAATGCTAGAAGTGAAGTTTGATCAGCTATATCCTTTATAGTATCAATAACTTCACTAATTCTATTGCTAGTTTCACTCAAGTTGTTAAAAATTGGCTTTAAATCTGAAAGTACTTCATTTAGTTCTCTAAGAAGATCAATCGTAGATTTCGCCATATTAGTGGTTTGATCGGATAGCTCCTTCCCATATTGTGCCTCTTGAGTTGCCCCCTCCCTTGATTTTACAACCTCCTTTATTAGATTTTCAGATTTTTCTATCTTCTTAAGTATTTCATTTATAGCCATTGATGTTGATTGTGCACCTTTTGCTATTTGTTGTGCAGCTTGAGAAATCTGTTGCATCGAGGCAACAACTGCCTTATTATATTCCTTCAATTTCTCCAAAGTTGAAGCTATGTTCTGCTGATCTAACGAAGTCTTTTGTTTTAACAATCTAAGTTCACCAATATCTCCTATAGGAGGGAAGAAGAAAAAAGATTCATAAAAAAGCGCTCATCTGAAGTCTTGAAAAAATTATGAAAACGCCAATTGTGAAAATCAATTATTAATAGCTCAAAGAAATTAACTT
Organism: Candidatus Methanomethylicaceae archaeon; assembly: GCA_025057955.1. GTDB lineage: Archaea > Thermoproteota > Methanomethylicia > Methanomethylicales > Methanomethylicaceae > JANXER01. The sequence goes on from JANXER010000027.1 coordinate 13,446, forward strand.
CAGTGAATTGAAAATATGATATTGATAAAATGTTCAAGCTGTAATAAAAGCTTGGAAAGAATTGAGGACTTAGAAGTTGTTATTGGGCTTATTAAGAAATATGATTTATGTCCTTTTTGCGGTTATGAGTTTAATGGAAAGCCAAGAAAAATAGTAATAAAATCAAATGGCTTTAGCTAGTCGCCAAACCTAAGGCCTTTAAAATATAAATTCAAATAATCTTTTAATTGGTGATATTAATGGGGGGAAGAAATGAAGTACAGGCCATTGCCTTTCTTCTGAATAATGAAGTATATGGCATAGAGGTCCAGCAAATAAAGGAGATAATAAAGGTAAAGGATTATGTTACAGTGCCAAATGCGCCTAATTATATTGAAGGTGTAATAAATCTTAGGGGGCAAATAACTCCAATTGTGAGCCTTAGAAAGATTTTCGGAATGGATAAACGTCCCCTGGATGAAAATTCAAGAATTATAATGGTGGAGCTAGAGTCTGAAGTAATTGGACTTATTGTTGATTCTGTATTAGGAGTTATCTCTGCAGCATGTAACGATGTGGTTAAACCACCATTGTTAACCTCAAATGATGGAAATTCATTTCTTACAGGAATAATAAGGCAGGGGGATCAATTGATAATACTAATAGATGTAATGAAGCTAATGAATGATGTTAAAAATAGAGGATCACAAAAGTCCATGGAGGTGTAATAAGGTTCAAGATTCTAATAGCTGATGATTCTATCTTCATGCGTAAGTATATTTCTTCATTAGTGAATAAAATGGGAGAAATCCTTGAGGCAAAAAATGGTAGGGAGGCATTGGAGATTTACATCAAATATAAACCAGATATAATCATAATGGATGTCAATA
>JANXER010000028.1 GCA_025057955.1 Candidatus Methanomethylicaceae archaeon
TCATTGCCACAATGATCTAGGAATGGCAGTAGCTAATGCTATTGCTGCCCTTGAGGGAGGAGCTACTGCAGTTCATACTACAGTGAATGGATTAGGAGAAAGAGCAGGAATTACACCATTAGAGCCATTTGCAGTAGCACTTAAGGTTATATATGATATAGATACTATTAAGCTTGAGGAACTTCCAGAACTTTCAACCATGGTGGAGAAGTTCAGTGGTATACCTATATCCCCCCTTCAGCCAATTGTTGGAGATAATGTATTCTCTCATAAGGGCGGCGTTCATGCTGCAGCTGTTATATTTGATCCTAAAACATATGAAGCATTTCCACCAGAGCTCGTTGGAAGGCATAGGGAAATTGTAATAAGTAAATATACTGGTAGAGCAGCTCTTGAGGATAGATTGAAAAAATTGGGAATTAATTTAAATGAGGAGGAAATTATGAAACTTCTTCAGGCAATAAAGGATAGACCAGATATAAGAAGCTATAGAGATGTTGATTTAATTGAATTAGCAGAGAAAATAACTGGAAAGAAGTTGGACATTCAAATACCTAAAAAAATAGAGGCAATTGTTATGATAAAGTGTCAATCTAACATCTATACTTCAGCGGTTGCTAGACGCCTTCTTTGGGTTAAAGGAATTAAGCAAGTATTTGAAGTAAGTGGTGATTTCGATATAGAGGCACATGTTCATGTGGATTCCATAACTCAATTAAATGAAGTTCTTGAAAATATAAGAGTTATAAAAGGAGTAATGAGCACGAATACAAGGCTTATATTGAAAAAATTTGAAAATTAAACTAAAATTAAACTAAAGCCCCCTCAGAGGATTTTTTACATTGACATTTTCTTTCCTTTGGAATTATTGGCAAAAGCTCCATTAGTAATTTTTTAACTTTCTCAACATTTTGCCTTAAAGTATTCAATACTTCTTCAGCAGTTACTGGCTTCTCAGCCCAAACATCATAATCTGTAACAGTAGCAATTGTAGTATAACAAATTCCACACTCTTTAGCAAGTATAACCTCTGGAACTAAAGTCATTCCTATAATATCCGCCCCCCAACTTTTGAAGAGCTTAGATTCTGCTCTTGTGGAAAACCTAGGCCCCTCTATGCATATATATGTGGCTGGAGAATGGCATCTTAAGCCTAGTTTTTTAGCAACTTCTATGGTTATACCATTCAACTCTGGACAGAAGGGATCTGCTAAAGAGAAATGTCCAACCACTGCTCCATCATAGAATGAATATGATCTTTTCTTAGTGAAATCTATGAATTGATCCGGTATTACCATATCTCCTGGCTTAATTTCTTCCCTTAAACTTCCTACTGCTGATGGAGCAATAATTCTTTTAACTCCTAAATCCATCATTGCCCATATATTTGCTCTATAGTTTATAAGATGAGGTGGAAGAGAATGCCTCTTTCCATGGCGTGGTAAAAAAGCTATTTTTATTCCTTTATATTCACCTATGGTAATAACATCTGATGGAGCTCCATATGGAGTATGAACTTTTATTTCAATGGATTTTTCAAACATGCCAGGATCGTATAAACCGCTTCCTCCTATGATTCCTATTTCCGCACTATAGGACAATATTCACACCCCCTTATGTTTATATTTTTCTCCCTCCCTTATAAGAAAGCCTATATTAGCTAAATAGTTTAGGGATTTCTCATAATACCATTTATCAAATCTTACACCGTAATATTCCTCAAATTTTTCATCAAGCTTCTCTACATCCCATTCTAAACCTTTATTTTCATCTATTATTCGCTTAGAAAACCCTATTATATCCTCAAGCCTAGTCCATGGATATTGATACCAAATCCACTCCTTAACCTCTTCAGCATAGTAATCTGGCTTAATTTTACTGGTTTTAGAAATCCATTGTAATGTAGCAACTTTTAACTCTCTTGGTCTACAATTGCTCCATACATGATCCTTTGCAATAATTATAGAATCCCCAGTATCTGCAATATCATCAACAATGAGCGCTTTTTTATTGCTTAAATCGCAATGTAGCGCATATTTTATTCCCGCCTCCTTTGCAATTTGTGCAGCTGAAGGCCAATGAGTCACTTGAAGGGAAACTAACTCTCCAACCACTAATAAATCGCATATCAGACGTGCTGGAACAAATCCTCCTCTAGATATAGCAATAATCACATCAGGCCTCCATTCAGAATTCAAAATTTTTTCACTCACTTCCCTAGTCCATTTCTCCACATCTTCCCATGTGACTTTCTTTGTATTCACCTTGGGCAAAACTTCTCACCATAATTGAATTATTTTCGCTAAATATTTAATCATTGTCTCATAACTATGTTATATTAAAGCTTATATAGTAATATCATTACTTCAAGGCATGTGAAAACATATTCTGAATCTGCAATCTATCCCGTGGAATTAAAGGATAGAGTAATGAATGGCTTGCACTTCTTTGGGCTGGATCGGCTATATGTATTGGAGTATGGTATAGTGGAGGATATCTCTATCCAATTGGATGGATTCCTGGCATAATTTTTATAGTGCTTGGATCTTTTATAGGTAGTATTGTATTTGCTGCAGCTGGAGTCATAGGAAGCGATTTAGGCATTCCATCCATGGTAACTGTTAGAGGAAGCTTTGGAATAAGAGGCTCTCAATTCATGAGCATTTTGAATTATATTACGCTCATAGGATGGACTGCTTGGATGCTCTATATAAATGCCTCAGCAGCAGATCAAATTTGTAGAATATTATTTAATTATGAGAATTCTATATTATGGATTGTTATTGCTGGCATTCTTTGTACTACCATAGCCTTATTTAAAGCTGAAGGTTGGGTGATATTTACTAGAATTTCTGTTATATCCTTAGTTTTAATTACAATTGCAATCAATTACTTAGTTTTCTCAAATTATGGTTGGGATTATTTAGCATCAAAACCCTCTTGGGGATTGCCTTGGACTATTGCTTTTGATTTAACCCTTATAATGCCTCTTTCTTGGGCTCCACTAGCTGCTGATTATATGCGCTTTGCTAAGAATTCAAAAGGAGCCTTTATTGGATCTTTCATTGGCCAAGCGGGCACTAATTCATGGTTTTATATAACGGGATTGGCATGTGCTCTAGCTTTTGCTACATATGATCCTACAGTTTATGTTACTCAAATTGGTGGACTTATATTCGGAATAATGTCGCTTTTTGTTATATGGCTTGGTACAATTACAACAACATTTTTAGATATTTACTCTGCTAATATGTCATTAATTAATATATTTCCAAAGATGAAGGAATGGCAAGGTAGCATTATTACTGGGGTGCTTGGAACAATTATTGCCTTCCTTCCTTGGCTTGAAGTCTTCGTTCACTTTCTCTATATAATAGGTGCAGTATTTATACCACTTTTCGCAATTGTTTTAGCAGATTACTTCTTAATTAGAAGAAGAAAATATATAGTGAAGGAGCTTTATATTCGTGGAGGAATCTATTGGTATAAAAGTGGCATTAATGTATTTTCTATAATTATCTGGTTATTAGGGACAATCATTTACTTTATAACCTATTTACTTTTTCCAGATGTAGGTGCTACTCTTCCCTCCTTCCTTATAACTTTTCTTATTTATTATTTAATTGGAAGAACTATATACAAAAATGTACATATTAAATCATAAATTTCCCTATCGATAAAAAGAACACTACTAAACACTTTAAGTATTTAATGTATATTTTTATACACAAATGATTTAAAAGGTAGATTTTACTTCATTTTGATTATGTTTGATCAATTCATAGCTGGTGGATATATAATTGGAGTAATTGCCCTCATAATAGGAGTAATCTATGGAATTTACAAGGATAGAAAAGGTGATTGATGATGCCCTCAATAGATGGAATAATAGTATTAATAATAATTGCTATTGTTATTGTCATTGGAATAAAGGGCTATAAGATGAAGGAATCTCTCAGTGGATTCTTTCTTGCTGATAAGGGCCTTGGATCATGGATTTTAGCTTTTTCACTTATGGCAACATACTTCAGTGCTGCATCCTTTCTTGGTGGAGGAGGTGCTACATATTTATACAATCTTGGATTTGGAGCTTGGCTCACAGCTTGGCATATAATTGGAGTAGTGCTCATGTGGATTCTCATTGGCAAGAGATTATTTAAATATGCCTCAAGAACTGGAATAGTCAGTATACCAGATTTCATTGAAAATAGATATGAAAGTAGAATTGCAAAAATAATAGCTGCTCTAGTAATAATTCTTCTATTTACATTATATTTAACAAGCGTTTACAAGGGAGGAGCCATAGTATTAGCCACATTATTAGGCACAAGCTTTGAAATTGGTCTTCTTCTATTGGCCATTCCTGTATTAATTTACATAGTTGTTGGAGGATTTAGAGCAGCAGCTTTAACAAATTTATTTCTTGGATTACTAATGTTATTCTCCGCCTTCTTAGTATGTGCTTTTATAATGAATGCCGTGGGAGGACCTTTGAATGGTCTTGAGAGGCTTAGTCAAATGAAAATTGCTAATTCCATTCCAGGATCGCTATGGCTTAAATTTGATGGCATGGGTCCACCACCAGCAATGAATGCTGGAATGGTTCCATTACTTATAATGAGTGTCACCTTCTCCATAAGCATGGCTCAACTTGCTCTTCCCAGTTTGCTTATGCAATTTTATGCTGCTAAAAATGAAAAGGTTATAAGTAGAGGAAGAATTATAGGACCAATCCTTGTAGCTCTTTATGCTTTTACAATGTTCTCCCTTGGAGCTTTTTGTCATCTTATTATTGATGATAAAATAGGAGCCAATGGTGTAGTATCTTTGCTTAGGGATACAGATTGGGTAATACCTAGGACTGTGGATTTAATTGCCCCCTTAGGAATAAAGGGTTTAATATTAGCTTCTCCAGTGGCTGCTTCTATGTCCACATTAGCAGTAGTTCTAATAGTGCTTTCAGCAGCTCTAACAAAGGATATAATTAAAACAATATCTCCAAAATTGAATGAGGATAAGCTCTTAATAATTGCTAGAATTTCACCCATTCTTTTTGCAGTTGTCTCTCTTGTACTTACTTTAATTCAAACAGGCATAATAGTGGAAATAGTAGGAGCTGCCTTTGGAACTATATTTGCATGCTTCCTTGGTCCAGTGACCATAGGGCTTTATTGGAAGGGGGCTACGAAAATTGGGGCAATTGCATCCATGCTATCGGGATTAATTGTGGGCTTGGCTTGGTATATATTTATTTATAAATCTTCTTCAACTGCTATTGCATGGATTTATCCAGTAATACCTGCTTTAGCCATATCCCTTCCCATATTCATAATAGCTAGCTTATTCACAAGAAAGCCTTCAAAGGAAGTATTGGAAAGGCTTGGGTGATTTCATGAACTTTACATCTTTTCTAGATGTAAATGCTAAGCTTTATGGTGAAAAAATCGCCATAATTTACGCTGAAGCTAATATGAGCCATACCTCCATAAACCATTCCTCTATAAACCACCCCTCCATAAGCTATTCCTCCCTCTTAAAATATGTAAACTCATTAGCTTTAGAATTGAAGGAGCTTGGAATAAGAAAAGGGGATAGAGTTCTCATAGCCACTGGAAATAGGCCTGAAAGCATAATCTCATATTTTGCCGTTTGGAGGATTGGAGCTATTTCCATTCCAATAAATCCAGATTTTAAAGCATATGAGCTCTCTAATATTATTGATCATTCTAAACCTAAAATTGCAATAATACGCGATTCTCTTCCAATATCAAATATTGAATCAATTAAAATATCCATGAAGGAGAATGGTTTAAACCTTCATCCTGAAAATTTATCTTATGATGATGTATGTCATATACAATATACATCTGGAACCACGGGAAAGCCCAAAGGAGTTATGTTAACCCATGGAAATTGGATGGCTGCTGTTGAGGCTGAAAGATGGGCTTTGAACCTCAATGATAATGATATATATTTAGGATTTTACCCTCATTTTCACGTTGGTGTAAGCTGGGGTATTACTGCGCTTAAATATGGTGCTACTTTCATAATAATGGAGCGTTATAATTTATTAGAGTTTCTTAAACTTGCTAAGGAGTATAATGCTACTATAGTTTCAGGAATGCCTCCTGTACTCTATGAATTGGCGAATTCTTCAATGAATATTGAGGATTATTTGAAGAGCGTTCGCTGTATAATAACTGGTGGAGCTACAACCCCTGAAGCAGTTTGGAGGACTTTCTCTGAGAGATTTTCAAATATTAAAGTTGTAAATGCCTATGGGCTTTCAGAGACCCTCGTCATAGGCTCTGGTACTGTAGTTCCATATCATCTTCAGCATTTATCAAAGGGATTTAGAAGCGTAGGTCTTCCCGTGGGTTATACTGAAGTAAAAATTGTTGATTCAAGCAATCCCAATAAGGAACTTCCTTGTGGAGAAATTGGAGAAATTGCCATTAGAGGGCCTGGGGTGGCAAAGGGCTATTGGATGAACCCAGAGGATACTTCTAAGGCATTTCTTAATGATGGATGGTTTTTAACAGGGGATTTGGGATATTTGGATGAGGATGGAGTATTATATATAACTGCTAGAAAGAAGGATGTAATAATAATGTCTGGATGGAAGATATATCCAAGTGAAGTTGAAGAAGTTTTATTAAAACATCCAAAGATTGCAGAAGCTGCAGTATTCAGTAGATATGATGAAAGGAGAGGAGAAATTCCAGCAGCAGCCATAGTTCTTAAGCCTGGAGAAAAAGCTTCCCCTGAAGAAATTATAGAATTTTGCAGAGGGAGATTGGCTGGCTATAAAGTTCCAAGATATGTGATATTCTTGGATGAGCTTCCCAAGATGAATGCATGGAAGATTTTAAGGAGAGTATTAAGAGAGAAATATGGAGGATTTCCACAAACATAAGAACATCCATGTTAACAATTTAAACACAAAATTATTCTTATAGACCAAAGATTTATGAGTTCTAATATACTCTTATTATATGGTGTAAATTTATGGATGTACATTTAATAACAGTTGGCACATCAATTCTCAGAAATTTCGTCGATTTAAAAGATGAGGAAGCCTTTATTAATAAACATAAGATGAAGGATTGGCATAAAATAGATCCTGAGGATGATAGACAGAAAAAAATCGAATCCCTAGCTTTTCGAGGGAATGAAGTATTCGAAAAATTATTAGAATATGTTAATAAAAGACCAAAAGAAGCTAGTGCTGAACTCAATGCTTTTTATGCCTTTAATAGATTAAGTAAGCCTAGTGATGTTGAAGTTTATTTATATTCAACAGAGACTGGAACTGGATGGTTATGTGCAAATGTATTATATTATCATCTCAATGACAAAGGCTTTAAAGTTCAACAACCAATAAAGCTTAAGGGTTTTGGAAAAGGCATTTTATCCTTCGATGAAGCCCTTCTTGAGGTTATAGATAAAGTGGTGAGATTGATTAAATCCAAGAAGAATCAAGGATTTAGGGTTTTTATAAATGCCACGGCTGGCTTTAAGCCTGAAAGTGCCTTTATGGTAATAGCATCAATGCTTGCAGGAGCAGATCAAGCATATTATATTCATGAGGCCTTTAAAGAAATTGTAGCAATTCCTCTTTTGCCATTGGTGGTGGAGCCAAAATATGTGGAGGCTTTAAAATTCTTGAAAGAGCCCCTCCCTAGGTATATGGCCAAGGAGAGCTTAATGTATAAGGGATTAGATTTGGATGATTTAAGAGATAGAGGATTAATAAAGGAAGGCGAATATATAATGCTAAGAGAATGGGTGCGAAAATTATTGGAAAGTTAAATGATTTTTACCATTAGAATGAGCCATTAGTATTTATGCTCTACAAATATAATCTTTTTAATTTTCTTATGTAAATAAATGGTTATATTATTAAGTAAAATTTTTTAAATTAGAATTATAATATTTAATTAGGAGATCAAAATGTCCCAAACAATGCCTAAAAAAACCCTTTCTGAAAAAGATCTTCTTGACTATGCCGTAAGAATTGGCGTTCAAGCTAAGCTCGATGGTATAAAGAAAAGCCAACTTGAAAATATTTTAGCCTCACTGGAACTCTTCGAAGATCCTAAACATAGTTTACTGGTTACCGCGGTATATTCTAACAGACAAGCAAGTAGACTCAAAAGGGGATTTAGAACCGCTGATATTATCAGCGATATATTAAATGAACTATATAGAAATGGTTATGGTAGAGAAGAAGCAAGAAAGATTTTAGGTCTTGCAAAATGGACCTTTGAAAGTATTGAAAATAAAGAAGTCAAAGTTAATGTTGATATTAAAAAGCTAACTTCAGAGGAATTCTTAAAAATTCTAAGGGGAGGTTAATTTGTCCAATTATAGAGACTTCAATGAGATTAAAATTTTGACAAAAATTGAAGGTACATTCGTTAATGAAACTCCGATTAGAATTGGCTCTGGAGGAGAGCCACCATTAGGTGCCTCTGTAGACGCTGCTGTATATAGAATCAACGGTAAACCATGTATTCCGGGATCTAGTTTAAAGGGATTGTTTAGAGCTTATGCTGAAATAATCGCTAAATCAATGAATGAAGAAGTTCATGATCCTTGGGATGATAAAAAAATAGAGGAGGAGAAAGAAAGTAACTTTTGTTTAATATGCGGCATATTTGGTAATACTGAAATTGCAAGTCATATTAGAATTTATGATTCTATTCCTAAGAATGAAGCTAGAACTTTTCTAAAACATGGAATAGCCATAGATAGAGAATTTGGTAGTGCAAAAGCTGGAGCGCTTTTCACTGAGGAATTCATTGAGCTTAATATGGAATGGACTTTTAGAATGGATGTATATAATATAAAAGTATTTCCAGAACCTGATGACAAAAGAGGGGAAATTATAAGGGCTCTAATGGATCAATTTAGAAAGGGTTTTCAAATTGGTGCTAGGAAAAGTGTTGGTGCAGGCTTAATTAAGCTTAAAGAAATGGCTTGGACGGCATATACAATAAAAAATGGAATATTTGATGTTATTAGCAGAGGTCAATTTAAATGAGTCAAATATTATGGACTTCTTCATCAGTAACACTTAGAGATACTGTTATAAGTGGTTATATTGTTAATATTGAGCCATTAAAAATAGGTGCTGGAAGAGAACCGCCATTGGAAGCCCCAGTAGATGTCGCGGTCTTAAGAATGAACTATAAAAACACCACAATCCCATATATTCCAGGATCAAGTTTAAAGGGTGTTTTTAGAAGCTATGCCACTATATTTGCTAAGGCTAAAGGAAGCAGGGTATGTAGTGGACTCTCAAAGGAAACCTGTGGTGAAATTATAAAATTAAGAGATGAATTTGGAAAAGAACTATTGCTAAACGATCTCATAGATTTATACATCAAAGAAAATATGAGTAGGAAAGCCATGGAAATTTTCTTTAATAAAGCTTGTCTTATGTGTAAAATCTTTGGAAGTACAAAATACATGAGTAAAATATACTTTAGTGATGCCTATCCTATTGATGAAGCTGGAAATGTTCTTGATTTTAAGTTTAATGTGAGAACTGGTATAGCAATAGATAGAGTCACTGGAGCAGTATATGGTGGAGCACTTTATACAACTGAGTACATAGAGCCTGGTGCAAAATTTAGATTTTCTATAACTTGTAGAAATTTACCAAATTATGCCCTCGGCCTTTTGGCTCTAGTTATTGAGAGGATAAATGATGGATATATTAAGATTGGTGGATTTAAATCTAGAGGATTTGGAGCGGTAAAAATTGAGGAACTTAAATTTAAAAATAGAGAGGCAGAATCATCCTTGAAAATGCGTTCATTAGAGCCATCCATTGATCTCGAAGTAGATCTATCGAATGTTGCTAGATTAGAAAACGGATGGATTGTTGCTGAGAAGAATGACGCTTGGGAAATTATTAAAAAACTTAGAGGTGTATGGGATATTGTCGCAAAGAGCGATTAATGTTATAAGAAATATTCCGAGAAGCAGAACTAATATTGGCTTAGCTGGAGTCATGGATGTTGAAATTTTAGCTGAATCTTATCTTCATATAGGATCAGGCGAGGAGCTAGTACTAAAAAAAGATACATTAAAGGAATTCATTAAAAATATTAAGGATATTAAAAATATTAAGGATATAGATAAGCTGAGGAAAATTGATATATTTGAAGAGAGGATGCAATTTAATTTATATAAATCTATACCAATAATACCTGGATCCTCTATTAAAGGAAATATTCGAGCTAGACTTGAATTAAGCTTTAAATCAAAGAATGAAAAAATCAGATCATGTTTTATTAGATCTAGAGCTCCTCTTAGAGGAAGAGTTCCAGTTGGAAGGCAAGGTTGGAGGCATTTTGAAATATGGAAGGATGTATTATTCGAAAATAGAGGAATGCCGTGTGATTTAACGAGAATGGATAAAGTATGCTTGATATGTGATATATTTGGAACCACTGGATTGAGAAGTCTGGTGGAATTTGGAGACTTCTATGGATTAAACGTCAATCTTATCCCACTAAATCTTGACTATGGTATGAAAATATACGCCGTAGAGCCTGGATCAAAATTTCATGGAAAAATTAATTTCTTTAATCTGGAGGAATCTGACTTAGGTCTACTAATGATTGGAATGCGAGTTGGAAAGTCCGTACTACTTGGAAGGTTAAAATATAGAAAAGAAATTTCGGGATATGTCTTTGGAAGGATTAAATATTTAATCAATAGTATTAGACTTTTGAATGAGAGCCGTGGGCTTAAGATTGATGAATTATCAATTGAGCCAGGAGAGAAAATTGAAACTCAAAAATTAACCATGTTGATAGAGAAATTAAAAGATCACACGCTTAAGAAATACAATGGTGAAATTCTAGATATTGATGAGGTGAATCGTATTGAGCAGCTTCAGGATTGAATTGCCAGAGTATCCAGTTTATAGATCTTTCATAATACCATATAATTATCATGGAAATTTGCTTGATGTAATAAAACTTGATGAGGAGAAAATTAAAAGATGGAATGAAATGCTTGAGAGGATGCGAGATTTCATATTTAGAATAATAAACCTTCAAAAAGGATTGAAGGATTATGAAAAGCTTGAGTTAATAGGCGATTTAATTTCAATATTCTTCAAAATACCATTAAACAGAGAAATAATCCCAGGAGTAATTCCAACTCCATATAAAGCTTATTTAATTGCGAGGTTGATTGGATTTGATAATCTTTCAAGAATCTCCTCGGATAGAGTGCTAGAAGATCCCTTGGAGTTTACAAGCGAGTTTTATGAAAAAACTATTAGAAATTATCTTAAAGATGAAATAATAAGAAAATTGGAAAGCTATGAGCTTTCTGAACTTATCGAAGAATGTTGGTTTCTATTTCCAGCGGATACAAGGCCAATATTAAATTCATCTAGCCTCATTTCACATTTGTTATTAACATCAGCGATAGCTTGGTCCATAGCAATTAATAGAGGAATTAGGAATAGAGAATATCTAGCTTGTCTTAGATTGGCGGCTTTACTACATGATATTGGAAAGCCTATTAGATATAAGGAGCATTTAGAAGCTTCTCTAGAGGTTGCCAAAAAATTATTGAATGGCTTAATTTCTGAAGATAAATTAGATAAAATCTTAGAGCTCATTCGAAGTCATCATAAATCAGGTGAAATAATTTCAGAAGCAGATAGATTTACGTCTGCAATAGATAGATTGAAAAAGCTAATTGAGAAGGATGAATTTGCCAAAATTAGAGAGAGACTGAATAGTATAAGTAGGGAGCTTGGATATAGTGGCTTTTATGAAGCTTTTGAGGATTGGGATTTTTGGCGGAAAATTTATGAAAGATATGGTGAGGATGAGATAAAACAATTATCCGAGAGCTTCATTAAAAGGATAAGAGAGCTCACAGAGAGCTTCACGAAAACCATAGATGATGAGACTCTAACTGATGAGAGAAACATCTCTGTAGTTCTCATAGACATAGGTAATATTCAAAACTTCATTTATAGATCATGGAGCTTGAGACAGGTTGCTGCTGCAAGTCTAGTAATAGATGTATTTACAATTGCCTTCCTTCCAGCACGCATACAACATCATTTATCGAGGGATGGAATTTGGTTACCATATGAAAACTTCATTTATAGTGCCGGAGGAAATGTTGAATTATTTGTTCCGTATATATTATGCAATGCGATTAGCGATGGAATTAAAGATTTAAAGTTAAGGGATATATCAATTCGTTTAGCCACTTCATATCTATATGAAAACTATGTTAAGACCATTCAAAGACTTTCTGAGGAGATTCAGTTAAAGAAGCTTGAAATAGAAAATTTAAACTATAGTGTTGATACTACAATAAAACATGGTTTTAGAAATGCATGTGAATTCTGCTTCTTAGAAAGACCAGATCCTGGTTTTGAAGTATTAACACCCGAGGGGACTCTAAAGGCTTGTGACATATGTAGTAGGCTAAATGATATAGGCTTTGAAATACATTTTAAGGAGAAATATGAGGAGAGCTATTTTATTAATGGAAAAGAATATTCCCCAAAGAATATTTTTAATATGGATTGGACAAACGCAAGTAAATGGATTATGGAAATTATTGCAGGCCATGATAAAGATGAGCTTATGGGCATTGGTGTGAAACGTAGAAATATAGCAGTAATTAAAATTGATGGAGCATTAATCGGACCATTTATGTCAACTTGTTTATCTGTTTCCGATGCTTATGAAAGAAGTGCTAGAATAGATTTAGCACTTAAAAAATCCATTGAAAGATTAACAACCATGATATACAATGAGATTGGAGAAAATGGGATAAAGACCATATTATCCATTAAAATGGGAATAATTTACATGGGTGGAGATGACGCAGTAATATTAGCTCCATCATGGATAGCACCAATATTAGCAATAATTATTGGAAAGGAATTCTGTAAAGAAATTGGCAATCAACGAAATTTGGCAATAGGTATAGCAGTAGCACCATCTAAGGCCAATCTATGGGCACTCATAGATGCTGCTACTACATTAATGAATAGAGCTAAAAGGAAGGCAAGAGAGCTAATATTAAAGAATTCATGTGAGAGCACAATTTGTTTTGATGTTATAGAATCAGGGGATTTATCTAGCAGCACTGTAAATGAAAGATTTGAAACCTTGGAAAAGAGGAAGCTCACCTCACAACCATATAGAGTTAGTGAAATCGAGGATTTAATTAGAAAATTAA
>JANXER010000029.1 GCA_025057955.1 Candidatus Methanomethylicaceae archaeon
CCATTTCCCATAAGGGTTTCAAGAGCTTCTTTTGCCTCTAATGCTGGACCTACAGTATGACCTACTGGTTGACCTCCATATGTTATTCCACACTTAACCTTAATACCAAGCCTTTCACCAAGTTCAATGAAATCATTAGAAAGTTTTCTCGCTTCCTCAAAACTATCCACTTTTGCCCCTTTTCCCACAGGAATATCCATAACTAAGGTCTTTATTCCCATAGCTAATTTCTTCGCCATTATTGAGGCCAACATTTGAGGATGAGGATCAATGGATAATGGATGTTCCACTTTAATGAAAATATCATCAGCAGGGGCAATATTAAGGCTGCCTCCCCATGCTATGTATCCTCCAACTCTCTTAATCATTCGCTTTAATTCACCAGTAGAGAACTCTACTGGTGCAAGAACTTCCATTGTATCTGCAGTACCAGATGGACTTGTTATGGCTCTACTGCTGGTCTTGGGTATCTTCAATCCTGCAGCTGCAACTATTGGAACTATTAATAGAGTTACTTTATTGCCAGGAACTCCTCCAATGGAATGTTTATCTACCACTGGTTCTTCAAAGTCAATTATTGTTCCAGTTTCTACCATGGCTCGAGTTAAATTCTCTATTTCATCCATATCCATTCCTACATATTCTTCAGCCATTAAGAAGGCAGCTATTTCCAATGGGCTGAGTGAATGAGAAACTACATCTCTTACAATTTGAATTATTTCACTCTTATCGAGTTTTTGTCCTTTCATTTTTTTCTTGATGTATTCCACGGATAGAGGTGTTGGAGCTAAGTTTACCTCAAGCTCTTCACCATCGCTTATTGGAAGCTCCTTAAGAAGATCTCTATATACACCAATCTCCCCTTGTTGTACCAACGTCTTTGTTATTTCAACAAAACAAATTACACTTTCGCAAATTCCCTTAGTTGTTTCCTCACATTTATTTATACGCACTCTATCATTCAATTTTAACATCATAGATTTTGCATCAGCTTCATTTAAAACTACTCCTTTTTCTCCAGTAATGATATCAATTATTTTCGCTTTGAATATACTCATAATAACACAATTCTATTAGTTAATTCTTATAATTTAAAAATTATTCATCCTCTGAAAAGAATTTCGTAGTTTCCTCTCCAATTGTCCAACCAAACTCTTCCATTAATATCAATACGGCTGCTTGAGGGGGTATTATCCCTCTCTCTGTAATTATAATATCAATATATTCCGGAGGGGTGATGTCAAATGCAGGATTTGTAATTTTGACTCCTTTGAGGTTTTCCATTTCTTCTTTTGGTACAACTTCCTCAGGAGGTCTTTCTTCTATTTCCACAAGTTCTCCCAGTATGGTGTTTGGACTAAACTTATAAGTTTCAGCTCCAACAAAAACTCTAACTCTAGCCTCCTTTGCTGCTAAAGCTATTTGAGAAGTCCCTATTTTATTTACCACTGCTCCATTCGCAGTAACAGCATCTGCACCAATTAAAACTTTATCAACCTTTGGCATAAAGTATCTAGCTGCGGAATCTATTATCAATGTGACTGGAATTTCAGCTTCTGCTAAAGCCTTAGCAGTAAGCCTTCCTTGAAATCTTGGCCTTGTTTCAGTAACAATTACTTGAAATTCCTTACCTTGTTTTTTAGCTTCCTTTAATATAGAGATTACCACAGAGCTATTACAATGAGTCATTATAACATCACCATTTCTTATTCTTCTTGCGCCTATTTCACTTATTCTCCTTATTGCTTCTAGTGAAGTCCTTCTAAATTCTTCAGCAGCTTTAATTGTAGCCTCTCTTAAAGCATTAACATCAGCTCCTCTTCTATATGCTTTCTTAACTCTATGCATAACATACATTAGAGCATTAGGTAGTGATACTGCAGTGGGACGTGTGGATATAAGCAGATCATATGCTTTATTCAATTCCTTCATAAACTCCTCAGAATTCTTGGCGTTAATTTTCATGGCTGCAATTGAAAGCCCTCTAGCTGCTGCTCTTCCAATCTCAGCAGCCCCTCTTATTCTCATCTCCCTTATGTCTTCAGCAAGCTTTATTATCTCCTCCATTCCTCACCACTGATTTTTGCAAAATTACTCTTTATGATGCTTGATATTAATGGAGCCACAGAAACTGTCATAATTGGATTAGGAACTGTATCTGTGGTTATTAAGTTGCTCAAACCAGCTTTTTTCAATCTCTCAAGAGCATCTCCAATTAATAATGCATGAGATATCAGTGCATCTACTCTTGAAGCACCATTATCTAATAGAAATTGAACAATATTTGCTAAGGTTGTACCTGTGCTTACTATATCGTCAACAATTAATGCAACTTTATTCTTTATAGTTGCTTCTCCTCTTAATATAACCTCTCTATCTCCCAATCTCTCCTTTTCAAATATAAAATAAGGAACATTAAGAAGTCTTGAAGCAACTTTGACAAATTGTTCAGATTCTCTATCTGGTCCAATTAATATAACATCATTCTTAAAATTCTTCATATAATATTCTACCATTATTGGAACTGCCGATAGATTAATGCACTCTATGCTGAATATTTCTGAGAGTTCTCTAAACCTGTGAAGATGAGGATCTATTGTTACTAATCTATTTATTCCTACACTCTCTATTAAGGAAGAAATCGCTTTTGCACTTATGGGTTCACCAAGCTTAAATCTTTTATCTTGACGCATGTAAGGAAGATAGGGAATAACTACGCTAATGGAATTACATCCCATTCCTTTTAGAGCATCTACAATTAAGCAATATTCTATTATTAGCCTATCAGTATTAGGCCAAAGGGATTGAATTAATACTACATCTTCACCTTCCAAATTATCTGAAATTCTTACATATTGCTCTCCATCAGGAAATGTTCGAGTAATTACACTTGAGAGCTTAAAATTTCCCTCTTTGCTAACAGCTTTTGCTAGAGACTCTGAAGTAGATCCATGTACTATTATCAAACCTCTCCGCTCTCCCACGATTCCTGAAACATTTGTTGAAAGAGATTGAAGAGATCCTCTCTTGAGGGCTTTCTAGGATTCTTTGTAATAAATCTTGAGTAATTATTTATGAGATCCTCCACCATTATATCAATTTCACTTTCCTTTATGCCAATTGAGCTTAAGTCTGTTGGAATCTTTAGAAATTCCATTATCTCAATAATCCTTGAGGATATTATATTACTTGTCTCATAAGGAGAGGCTCCTGTTACATCCAAGCCAAGTGCTGAGGCAATAAGATGAAGTTTATTAGTAATTGAAGGCGCATTAAATTCAATAACATAGGGCTGAGGGATGGCAACAGAGATTCCATGAGAAAGTTTATATTTCACAGCATAGGTATATGCAATGCCATGAGGTAAGCATAAACCCGTATTCATGAAGGAAATTCCAGCTAATATTGAAGCTATGGCCATAGCGCTTCTTGCTTCTATATCCTCGCCATTACAGTAAACCCTCTCAAGATGGTCATTAGAAAGTCTTATGGCTTCAAGAGCGAGAGGCTCTGTCATAATACTAGAGTCAATGCTCATTATAGATTCAAGAGCATGACTTAATGCATCTATTCCAGCTGAGGCTGTAATATCTGGAGGAGCAGATATGGATAGTATGGGATCAACTATGGATAAAGTTGGATAGAGAAAGCTATTATAAAGGGCTAATTTCTTCCCTTCATGGATTATCACAGAGATAGGAGTTACTTCAGCTCCTGTACCCGTAAGAGTTGGTATTGTTATTATGGGAGGGCCTCTATTTTGAATTGGTTCTCCCTTGAAATATAATATGGGATCCTTCTTATTTACAGCAACAATAGATGCAATCTTTGCCATATCTAATGAGCTTCCACCTCCCACTCCAATTATAAGGGAGGGATTAATCTCTCTCACTTTTGATGTCAAGTTTTGTAATACTGATTCATCTGGCTCCGGTAAAACCTCATTAAATTCAATGGGAGATGGAAGTAGTTCACATACTCTTTTATAACCTTCGGTTTTACAAACATTTTTACCGCTTACTATCAATACAGACTTTAAATCAAATTTCTTCAATTCATCTGAGAGCTTTTCTAATGAATTAGGACCAAAAATAACTCTTGTTGGAGATAAAAATGTATAAGTTCTAAATAATGGATGATAGAATTTGTACATTAAATCACCCAACATACTAGGGTTTTTCTTCAATTTAAAGGTTTTTGAATGCACATTTTTAAGATAGCTTTAGATATACAAAATAAGTTACAAAATGAGTGGTGATAGAATGATAGAGAGAGGCGAAATATGGAATCTAATGGAACGTTATAATTTAAATGATATAAGAATAGGAACTTTAGGAAGCCACTCAGCACTTGATATAGCAGATGGAGCAAAGGATGAAGGTTTTAAGACTATTATTGTTTGTCAGAAGGGTAGAGAGAGACCATACTTAAAATTGAGAAGAATTATAGATGAATGTATAATACTTGAGAAATTCTCCATGATTATTAATAAGGAGATTCAAGAAATTTTAAAAGAGAAGAATACAATTTTTATACCTCATAGAGCATTCTCCACTTATGTAGGCTATAATGATATTGAAAATAATTTCTTTATTCCAATTTTTGGAAATAGATATCTTTTAAAAACTGAGGAGAGATATTTCGAAAGAAATCAATATTATCTACTAGAGAAGGCTGGAATAAGACAGCCAAAGAAATTCAAATCTCCATCAGAGATAGATAGATTGGTTATTGTTAAGGTACAAGAGGCGAAGAGAAAAATTGAAAGAGCATTTTTCACTGCAATAGATGAAAATGATTTTTGGAGAAAAGCAAGGGAGAGAATAGATAGAGGGATAATAAAGGAGGAGGATTTGAAAGAAACAATAATAGAGGAATTTGTTATTGGAACTTATTTCAACTTCAATTATTTCTATTCTCCATTAAAGAATGAGCTTGAATTCATGGGCATAGATAGAAGATTACAAACAAATTTACATGATTTTATATCTCTTCCTGCAAAGCAACAATTGGAAATAGATATCATCCTTCAAAATATAGAGATTGGACATATGGGAGCTACAATAAGAGAATCCATGCTAGAAAAAGTATTTGAAATAGGTGAAAAATTTGTGGAGGTAACAAAAAGAGAATTCCCCCCGGGGATAATAGGACCATTTGCTCTTCAAGGAGCAGTTACAAGAGATCAAGAGATTGTTATTTTCGATGTATCGCCAAGAGTGCCAGGAAGTCCTGTGATAGGTACAACAAGTCCATATACTAAATATACCTATGGAATGCCAATGAGTATTGGTAGAAGAATTGCAAGAGAGATAAAAGAGGGTATTGAAACTGGAAGATTAAGGGAGTTGGTAACATAATGAATTGTATAGCAACTATAGGCTCTCACTCCGCCCTTCAAATATTGAAGGGAGCAAAATTGGAAGGATTAAAAACCATATTAATATGTCTAAAAAAGAGGGAGAAATTTTATAGAAGCTTTGGGCTGGCTGATGAAATTGTAATAGTTGAGGATTTTAATGAAATTTTAGATGAAGAAATTCAGGGGAAAATGCTAGAATCTAATGCTATTTTCATTCCTCATGGTACTCTCATATCTGAGAGCAATTTGGAAATTTTTGAAAAAAAATTTAAGCCTCCAGTATTTGGAAATAGAGGAATATTCAAGTGGGAATTCGATAGAATTTTAAAAGATGCCCTATTAAAAGAGGCGGGAATAAGGATACCTCAACACTTCGAAAATATTGAGGATGTGGATAGACCAGTGATTGTGAAATTGCCAGGAGCAGAAGGAGGAAGAGGATATTTTATAGCTAAAGATAAACATGATCTCAAGAATAAGCTTAATGAAATGATTAGAAGAAAATTATTGAAAGAGGATGAAAAAATATTCATACAAGAGTATATAATAGGAGTGACATTATATCCTCATTTCTTCTATTCTCCAATATTTAAGAGGCTTGAATTGCTCGGATGCGATAGAAGATATGAAACAAATATTGATGCCATAGGAAGAATAAGCGCTAAAGATCAGCTTGAATTGGATATTATTCCAACCTTCAGAGTTATAGGAAATATTCCACTTGTAATTAGAGAATCCATGCTTCCAGAGATATTTGAATATGGAGAGAGATTTGTAAATGCAACAAAAAAGCTTATTCCACCAGGAATGATAGGTCCATTCTGCTTAGAAATGGTATGTGATGAGAATGGTGAGCTTTATACTTTTGAATTTTCTGGAAGAATTGTAGCTGGAACAAATTTATTCATAGATGGATCTCCCTATAGCAATTTATTATTTGATGAGCCGATGAGCATGGGAAGAAGGATTGCAAGAGAGATAAAAATAGCAGAAAAAGAGGGAAGAATAGAGGAAGTGATAACCTAAAATGTATCATATAAAGTGTTCAAAGAAGGATATAGCTGAAAGAGTTATAGTATGTGGAGATCCTGCAAGAACAAAAAGAATAGCGGAATATTTGGATAATTCGAAAATTGTCAATGAGAATAGATGTCTCTTAACATTCACTGGAGAGTATAAAGGTGTGAAAATAACAGCATCCACTACTGGCATGGGGGCTCCTTCAGCAGCAATAGTAATGGAGGAGCTTGCTTCCCTTGGAGTAAAATTCGTAATAAGAGTTGGAACCACGGGTGGAGTGAACATAGATATAGGAGATATTGTAATACCAACAATATCCATACCTCTTGATGGAACAACATTAGCATACAGTAAGAGATATTCTTTAGATACACATGCAGATGAAGAAATGATTGAATTATTGAAAAAAAATTTGAAAAATTGCAAACTTCACATAGGGCCAATATGTACATGTGATACATTTTACTTAGATGAAAGAGTAGAGGGAGTATTAAGTTATGATATGGAATCCTCAATAATATTTGCTCTTGGAAGAATCAGAGGATATAGAGCAGCAGCTGTTTTAACAGTAAATGGTAAAGCATTTGAAGGTGAAAGAATCATAGAAAATGAAACTGTTAAAAATAGTTTAGAGAAATGCATTAATGCAGCACTTGAAACTTTAGCCTTCATGAAAAATTGATTCAATTATATCAAATATTATGGTGATCATTCAATGATTAAATGACATAGATAATTTAACTAATATGAATTTAATTATTGATAATAACTTCATAATATTTTTTCAAATAATTGCCATAAATCAGTACAAGATAGATTAAAAGAAAAACATGCCTTATATAATACTTGCCGCAGTTGAGGCCAAAAAGGACCTGCTGCGGTATTTGGGCTCAAGGTTTAAGCCAAACTATATGAATGAATACTAGAGCCATATGGGGAAACTCGAAAGAGTGGAACCATATGGCCTGGAATTCATTCATATAGGAGGCGAAAACCAAGAGTCCAAATACAGCGGGCAGGATGTAAGGCCAGGAGATCCAAAAGGTTGGGCAACTAAGGCGCCAAGGAAACCCAACCTTTGACCGCGGTAGGCCTTACATGAGAACATCAGGAAGGATGGGTCCTCCATGGAGGACTCAAGCCCCTGATATTCTCTCTGAAAGTGGCCTCAACTGCGGTTTAAAGATTTAAATTTTCTAAAATTTTTCCTTATACTATGAAATCCTTCAAATACTACCTTGAGCTACTATGGGAGATAAAGTCAATAATAGAATCTATGAACTCAACTCTTTCCCTCATAATTGTAGAGGGGAAAAATGATGAGAGGGCTTTGAGAGAATTTGGATTGAGAATTGCAACCTATAGATTTCGTGAATCAGGTCTATCTGAGGCTATTTTTGTGGATGAAATTTCAAGGGTTTTTAGAGGAAAGAAAGTGGCAATTTTATTAGATTTTGATGAAAGAGGACAGAGAATGGCAGAAAATTTAAGTAGAGAGCTTGAAGAAAGAGGAGTAAAAATAGAACACTATTTTAGAAAAATATTAAGAGAGCTTTTAATAAAAGAGGGAATAAGACATATTGAAGAAATTGAATCTATAAGGAAGAAAGCTCAATAGTGATTATATATGGTTCAAGCTGGTTTTGAGCCAAAAATAGTTTTTATTTGTCCTCTATGTAGTAAAGAAGTGGAAATAATCTATGGAAAAGAAGGATGGATAGCAGAACATGCAAATTGTTTAAATTTTGCTGTAATAAGGAAGTTGCCTATTGAAAATCTATATGAAGAGCTTCCTTTAGTATTTGTAATATTGGAATCAGATTATTCCATAATTGAAGCTATTGAAAAATTAAGAGAAATATTAAATGAGGAAAGGAATAGTACAAAGAGGCAAAGGCTAGAAGTTGGAATAAAGAGAATGGAATCAAGATTAGGTTCAGCAAATAGATTGAGTATTTCTACTGAACTTCTAAAGGGAGGGGTTTTTGGATTGAAAGTGGTAGTAGGAAGGGGAATAAATGCATATGTTTGGAAGGCAAAGGAGAAATTCTTTGGAATTGTTACTTCAAAAAACCATTTTATTGGACGTGAGGATGGAATTGTTGTAACAAGTAATGAAGAAGAAATCAATAAATTTATTACCTACTGGCTTCATTATTGGGAAAAAATTAATTTTTAAGTGTTCGACACAGTAAAAGGGGACGCCTTTGGGACAGCAGAACTATATAATAAGGGAGTTTAAACCAGATGACTTAGAGGCTGTAGTAAATATAAATAGAATATGTTTGCCAGAAAATTATCCACCCTCCTTCTTTTTAGAACATCATTATGAAAATCCAAAAATATTTCTCATAGCAGAATATGATGGAAAAATTGTTGGATATAATATGTGTAGATTAGAATATGGGATTTCCAATATAGATGGAAAATTAGCTAGAAAGGGTCATATAATATCTATAGCAGTAATGTTTGAATATAGAAGGAGAGGGATAGGCTCTAAACTTATTGAAGAAGGGCTTAAAAGATTGAAGGAATGTGGAGCAACTGAGGTCTATTTGGAGGTTAGAATTACTAATTATCCTGCTATTGCTCTATATAGGAAAATGGGATTTAGAGCAATAAAAATTATTGAAGGTTATTATAGGGATGGAGAGAGCGCCTATTTAATGGTAAGGGAGCTTTAAAAAATATTATTTTTGAACTTCTTTTTTTATTAACCATTTTAGTGGTATATCTTGATAGCGCCCATCTGGTAATCTCCTTCTAATGGTTATTGGTAGCACTCCTGCTTTCAATTCTTCTTCAGCAATCTCCAATGGTGATGATTTTGCCATCATTATTAATGGAGGAGCTCCCATGGATATTTGAAGAGCTCTTGCACTAATTATACGTGCACGTTCAAATCTTGTAAGCCTACTTGGACCTATTATTTTTTCCTGTTCCACTGCCAAATTACTCCGCCTATTCTAAGCCTTCGAACTCACTGCCTTTTTTCTCTTTTTCTTCCTTCTTAGGTGCTGCTGCAGCTATGATATCATCTATCTTCAATAGAGCTATAGCTGCCTCTGTTGCTGACTTTATTGCTTGTTTCTTTACATTAGCTGGTTCGAAAACTCCCTCCTTTGCCATGTCCATTACTTTTCCAGTGAAAACATTTATTCCTGCGTTCTTTTCGCCTCTTGTATGAGCTGCTCTAAGTTCCACTAGTACATCCACAGGATCTAAGCCAGAGTTCTCAGCGAGAGATATGGGAATTTCCTCAACTGCTTCAGCAAACTTCAATATTGCAAGTTGCTCTCTACCGCTAAATGATCTTGCATATTCCCTCAACTTTATGGCTATTTCCATCTCAGAGGAGCCGCCTCCAGCTACAATCTGTGGATTTTGTATGGCATTACGAACAACACATTTCGCATCATGTAATGATCGTTCTGCTTCATCTACAAATCTATCAGAGCCTCCTCTTATTAGAATCGTAACTGCCTTGGGATTCTTACAACCCTCAATAAATACCATTCTATCCTTTCCAACTCGCCTCTCTTCAACAAGCTTTGCATAGCCTAAATCTGCTGATGTTAAATCCTCAACAGTGGTTACGATTCTAGCGCCCGAGGCCTTAGCAAGGAGCTCAATATCTGATCTTTTAGCACGCCTTACTGCAGAAATTCCCTTCTTAGCAAGATAGTGCTGAGCAATATCGTCTATTCCCTTCTGAACTACAACAAAGTTGGCACCAGTAGCAGCAATCTTGTCCACCATCTCTCTGAGCATAGCAGCTTCTTCATCCAAGAAGCTCTTCATCTGTTCTGGAGAGGTTATATTTATCTTAGCGCTAATCTCTGTTTTCTCTATTTCTAATGGACAATCAAGTATAGCAATTTTTGCATCTTCAATTCTCTTTGGCATCCCAGGATGAACAATCTCCTTATCAAGTACAACTCCATGAATTAATTGAGTCTCATCAATGGATTCACCTTTCTTCTTTTCTAGCTTTATATTATCCAAATCCACTTTATATTTACCATTTATATCCTCTGCGACTGAGAGAGCAGCATCTACAACAAGTTCAGCAAGCCTCTCATAATGACCTGCGACTACGCTCTTTCCGCTTAAGCTGGTTATTGCTATTTCCTTAAGTTTCTGCTTATCCTTTGGATCAATGGTTATTGCACTATCATCGATTATTGAAAGAGCCTTCTCCATGGCCTTCTTATATCCTTCGACAATAATTGTTGGATGTATCTCTTGCTCTAAGAGCTCATCAGCCTTCTTTAGTAAAGCGCCTGCAAGAACAATGGCGGTTGTAGTTCCATCGCCCACCTCTGAGTCTTGAGCTTTTGCAACCTCTACCATCATTTTTGCAGCAGGATGTTGAACATCCATTTCCTTAACTATGGTTGCACCATCGTTGCTTATGGTTACATCGCCAAAGCTACTTACTAGCATTTTATCCATTCCCTTTGGCCCTAGCGATGATCTAATGGTTTCAGCCAAGGTTATGGCAGCCATTATATTAGCTCTTTGAGCATCTCTTCCAGTGGTTCTTGTTGTTCCTTCCTTTAATACTAAAACAGGAATACTTTGGACCATAATAATAACCTCCGAGATCAGAATATATCAAAAAACACAAAAAAGTACTTCTATATATTTGTTTCTATTATTGACAAATAAATATAAAACTTGGAATAAAATAGCATTAATTTATGAGAGAGGAAGTTAAATATGCTCTGATCTCAGTAATGATAATGATTTTCATTGATATGTTTATATTGGTTAAAAGATTTTTCGGAGATCCCATATTTCAACCACTTTTCGAATTCTTAATATTTCATCTTCCATTAGTTCTGCTTATCCTATACTTGATTAGAGAGATTTTAGTCTAGATATTAGAACTGCTGCAACAGCCGCTCCTACACCATTATCAATATTAACAATAACCATGCCAGGGGTGCAAGATTGAAGCATTGCCATCAGAGCAGCAACTCCTCCTCCACCATAGCCATATCCCACAGAAGAGGGGACACCAATTACAATTCCAGGAAATAGGCTACTGAAAACAGAAGGTAATGCGCCCTCCATTCCAGCTACTACTATAGCAACTTCAGCATTCTCCTCTATACATTTCCTCACCGCCAAGAATACTCTTTGTAAACCTGCAATACCCACATCGTAATAACAAATGGTTTTGAAACCAAGCTCATTTATTACAGCTCTCGCTTCCTCTGCAATTCTTACATCAGCAGTGCCTGCCGTCACTATTGCTATTGGCGGTTCTCTCAATTCTTTAGGAGTCCCTCTTCTAATGGCAATAATTCTTCCCTTTTCATAATATGATACTCTT